>JAMOQL010000276.1 GCA_027064025.1 Bacteroidales bacterium | reverse complement strand
TATTATCAACCAAACCGACGAAGCAATTTCCGTTAGCCCTCCTATTGCAGGAAACTATCAATACACATATAATGTTATTGATCATTATGGATGCGCATGGGATACAACTATTACACAAGAAGTATTTCCAACCCCTAATGTTGACTTAGGCCCTGATTTAACTTTTTGTCCTGGTGTAAATTCTCATATTTTTAATGCTCAGAATCCTGGGAACAATTATAACTGGCAAGACGGTTCAAATGCAGCTACATATACAGCACTTGTTCCTGGTGATTATTCAGTAACCGTTTCGAATGGACTTTGTCAAGATATAGACAGTGTTACTATTCAGCCACATACAGGATTTACAAATCAAAAATCACATATCGATGTTTCTTGTTTTGACGGAAATAATGGAGCTGCAAATATTTCAACTACAACAGATTACCCTCCATATTTTTATAATTGGTCCAATGGTCAAACAGGTGAACAAGCTGAAAATCTAATTATTGGGGAATATTACGTAACTATTACCGACAATGCAGGTTGCCAATCTTTAGACACCATAATGATAAATCAACCAACTCAACTAGAAGCTAGTCATATATCAACTGTCATCTCTTGCTTTGGTGGAGACGATGGTGAAATAAATCTTTCTGTTTCTGGTGGAATCCCTAACTATACTTATATTTGGGATAATGGACATTATACTCAAGATTTATCGGGATTAACAGCTCGAACTTATAGAGTAACAATTACAGACAATAATGGCTGTTCAATAACTCACGACATTCCCGTAGCCCAAGCAGATGAAATTACTACAGACTTACCTAATGATCATTATTATTGTAGCGAAACAGAAGAAATATTATCTTCGTCGGCAACTGGGGGAAATGCTCCATACACCTATAATTGGTCCACAGGAGAAAGTATCGAAACTATTTCCATTACTCCTATCGAAAATACATTATACCAAGTTACCATTACAGACTCTAAGAATTGTAAGAAAGTTGACTTTGTAAATATTTCAGTTTACCCAGATTTAGAGTTGGTCTTTTCTTCGCAAGAAGATACAGTTTGTCCTGGAGAAAGCACTTTAATAAATATAAATGTACAAGGAGGAAGTGGCTATCCGTACACTTCCATTTTGAATGGAGAAAACACAAGTTTCCCAATAATAGTTTCCCCAATAAATAATGAAACTTACCAAGTTAACGTTTCTGACAATTGCTTTCATAGCATTAGCAAAACTTTAACATTATTCAACTATCCAGTTCCTAGCATTTCATTTAGTGCAGATTTTATTGAAGGTTGTCCTCCTCTAACTGTTCAGTTTAACGAAACAAACAACGATAACAAGTCGCAATACATTTGGGAATTCTCTAATGGTATAAACACCCCAAATACAGCTGTAGAGCACAACCCAAGTCATCAGTTTACAGAATCTGGGATTTACGATGTTAATTTAAAAGTAACCAATCAATTTGGTTGTTTTAGCAGATTTACCAAACAACAAATGATTTTAATCTATCCTAAACCTACTGCTAAATTTATTGCCAGTCCAGATATTACTACTATTATCCACCCTTCAGTAAGTTACATCAATAAATCAGTAAATGCATCTGCATATATTTGGGATTTTGGTGATGGACAATTTTCTGACAGTGAAGCTCCTAATTATGAATTCAAACATGTTGGAGATTACAACAGCTCGCTAATAGCGATTTCCGCAAGAGGTTGTACAGATACAACTCAGATATTAGTAAAGGTTAAAAACGAATTTACTTTTTATGCTCCCGATGCATTTACTCCTGATTTTGACGGGAAGAATGAAACTTTCACGGTTTTCGGAAATGGAATAGATAATGACAATTTTTTACTACAAGTATATAACAGATGGGGAATGCTTATATTTGAGAGCACAGACATAAATATAGGTTGGGATGGAAAAGTAAACGGATCCCATAAAGTTGCTCCAGTTGCTTCTTATCAATGGATCTGTGTTTATAAAGATATTAATGGTATCCAACACGAAAAATCGGGAGATGTTAGCTTAATACGATAACTTATTACGTTCAAAAAACATATTTTTAATTAGGGTTCAGTTTAACTGAATCCTTTTTTCTATTTTTGAGAATAAATTTTCCTATAATATGACATATATTCTATCCCTTGACCAAGGAACCAGTAGTTCAAGAGCCATTATTTTTGATAAAGAAACAAATATTGTAAATCTGGAACAAACAGAATTTAAACAATATTATCCTAAGCAAAACTGGGTAGAACAATCTCCAATAGAAATTTGGGAAAGTCAACTTGAAGTAGCAAAGAAAGTCATAGAAAATAATCAAGAAAAAATTCATTCCATAGGTATTACTAACCAAAGGGAAACAACCATTATTTGGGACAAAAATACAGGGAAAGCCATCTATAATGCTATTGTATGGCAAGACCAAAGGACTAATAAACGCTGCGATTTTCTAAAACAAGATTTTCAAGATATCATTCATAAAAAAACAGGTTTAATTATCAATCCTTATTTCTCGGCAAGTAAAATTGAGTGGATTTTAAATCATATAGAAGGAGCTCGGCAAAAAGCTGAACAAGGCGACATTATTTTTGGTACAGTAGACACTTGGTTGGTATGGAACTTAACCAAAGGCAAACTGCATATTACTGACGTATCAAATGCATCGCGAACTATGCTCTTTAATATTAATACTTTAGAGTGGGACAAAGAACTATTAGAACTTTTTAATATCCCAGAATCTATTTTACCCAAGGTTGTCTCATCTAGCGAGATTTATGGGAAAACTCATGCCGATATTTTGGGGAAAGCAATTCCTATTTCTGGAATTGCAGGTGACCAACAAGCTGCACTTTTCGGGCAAACTTGTTTCGATGAAGGTATGATAAAAAATACTTATGGGACAGGCTGTTTTATACTAATGAATACAGGGAACAAACCCAAATTTTCTAGCAATGGTTTGTTAACGACTATCGCATGGAAAACTAATGGACAAATTACTTATGCACTCGAGGGAAGCATATTTATGGCGGGAGCAGCCATTAAATGGCTCAGAGATCAACTTCAAATAATAAATAGTGCCTCAGAGACAGAAGAATTAGCGCTTTCGGTTAGTGATAATGGAGGAGTATATATTGTGCCTGCATTTTCTGGATTAGGGGCTCCTTATTGGGATTCCGATGTAAACGGAACTGTAAAAGGCTTAAAATTATCAACCTCAAAAGCTCATATTGTACGCGCTACTTTAGAGTCCATCGCTTACCGAACCAAAGATATCCTAAATTTAATGGAGGAGGAATCCAAAATTAATTTACTCTCTTTATCCGCCGATGGAGGAGCTTCATCAAACCAATTTTTAATGCAGTTCCAATCTGACATTTTAAACATTGATATTAATCTACCAAGAAACACTGAAACAACAGCTTTAGGGGCTGCATACTTATCTGGCTTATCAACCGGATTCTGGACATTAAAAGATATTCAGGAAAAGCATAAAATTAATAAAACTTATCAACCCAATATGATTCCCCAAGATAGAGCTAAATTATTTACCGAATGGAAAAAAACAGTTCAGAACTTGATATTGTCAAAATAATGAAGCCTTCTATTTGCAATAGTATATTTTTCATAATCAACATTCTCAAGGCATCCCTTATTGCGACAGCGTATAAAGGCTAATTTTATTAGATTGATACCATCATTTGATGATTAAATATTTCGAATGAGATTAATGCAAAAAAAAGTCTCAAGATAACTTGAGACTTTTCTAATTTATTGAAAAAATAGTATTATGCCTGTCCTTTTGGACCTCCAAAATTTAAAGGCATTGCCGGAGTTGCATCTACTTTTATGTTTCCATTTAAAGATTCAAACTTTCTAATGTTGTCTTGTAAAGCCAACATTAATCTTTTAGCATGTTCTGGAGTCATTACAATTCTTGACTTCACTTTTGCTTTTGGAATACCAGGCATCATTCTTACAAAATCAATTACAAATTCAGAATGAGAATGCGTAATGACTGCCAAGTTTGAATAAGTTCCTTCTGCAATAGCTTCGTCCAGCTCTATATTAATCTGTTGATCTTTCTTAATTGAATCCCCCATAACTATTCGTCTATTTCTGTTTCCTTAGCACTAACTAAAATATTATTGAAAACTCTGGCTCCAGTACCTGCTGGAATTTTATGTCCAACAATTACATTCTCTTTCAAACCTTCAAGACCGTCAACTTTTCCTTTAATAGCTGCTTCATTAAGAACTTTAGTTGTTTCCTGGAAAGATGCTGCAGAAATAAAACTCTTTGTTTGTAAAGCAGCCCTTGTTATTCCTTGTAACATCTGAATAGAAGTTGCAGGAACCGCATCTCTAGCCTCAACGAGTGCCATATCCTTACGTTTCAATTGAGAATTCTCATCTCTTAATTGACGAGCACTAATAATCTGACCTGCCTTTAAATTTTCTGACTCTCCTGGATTTTCGACAACCTTCTTACCATAAATAGCATCATTTTCTTCAACAAAATCCCATTTATCAATAATCTGCTTTTCTAAAAACTTAGTATCTCCAGGATCCTCGATATTGACTTTACGCATCATTTGACGAACAATAACCTCAAAGTGTTTGTCGTTAATTTTCACACCTTGTAATCGGTATACATCCTGAACTTCATTAACAATATATTCTTGCACTTTTGTAGGTCCTTGAATAGCTAATATATCAGCTGGAGTAATAGCACCATCAGATAAAGAAATTCCTGATCTAATAAAATCATTTTCTTGTACAAGTATTTGCTTAGATAATGAAACTAAATATTTCTTAATCTCTCCAGTTCTAGAAGTAACAATAATTTCTCTGTTACCACGCTTAATTTTACCAAAAGTAACCTCTCCATCGATTTCTGATACTACTGCAGGATTAGAAGGATTTCGAGCTTCAAACAACTCAGTTACACGAGGCAAACCTCCTGTAATATCACCAGCCTTACCAACAGCTCTTGGAATTTTAACAAGAATTTCTCCTTGCTCTATCTTTACATTATCTTCAACAACAATATGAGCACTTACTGGTAAGTTATAGGTTCTTAATACATCTTTAGATTTACTAAGAATCTGTAATTCTGGATTTTTAGTTTTATCTCTAGTTTCTGTAATTACTTTTTCTGTAAAGCCAGTTTGCTCATCAGATTCATCTCTATATGTAACTCCATGAATCAAGTTTACAAAATTTGATTTACCAGAAGTTTCAGCAATTATTACAGCATTATAGGGATCCCACTCACAAATTAATGTACCTTTCTTAACATCTGTATTATTTTCAATAAACAATTGAGAACCATAAGGAATCGTATGTGTAGATAAAACGATTTTTGTTTTCTTGTCAATAAATTTTAGCTCTCCCATCCTACCAATTACTATTGTAGAAATCTCGCCTTCTTTATTCTTATGCTCAAGAGTTCTTAACTCGTCTATTTCCACATAAGAATCATGGCTAGCCATAATGCTTGAATTTGTACCAACATTACCGGCTGTACCACCTACGTGGAATGTACGAAGTGTTAACTGTGTACCTGGTTCACCAATAGACTGCGCTGCAATAACTCCTACAGCTTCACCTATTTGGACTTTTCGTGCAGTTGCCAAGTTTCTACCATAACATTTGGCACAAACTCCTTTTCTAGATTCGCAAGTTAATACGGATCTTATCTCTACCATTTCTACAGGAGAGTCTTCAATCTTTTTAGCTATTTCCTCATTAATTAACTCACCAGAAGCTATTAATAACTCATCATTAAGTGGATTAATTACATCATGAACACTTGTTCTTCCAACTATTCTTTCATAAAGAGATTGAACAACATCTTCATTTTTCTTAACAGCAGTTGCTTCTAAACCTCTTAATGTTCCACAATCATCGTGTGTAATAATTACATCTTGAGCTACATCAACTAATCTTCGAGTTAAATATCCTGCATCAGCGGTTTTTAGAGCTGTATCAGCCAAACCTTTACGAGCACCGTGAGTAGAAATAAAATATTCTAATACAGAAAGACCTTCTTTAAAGTTTGAAAGAATTGGATTCTCGATAATTTGCCCTCCAGTTGCTCCAGACTTTTGTGGTTTTGCCATCAAACCCCTCATTCCCGATAACTGACGAATCTGTTCTCTAGATCCCCTTGCTCCAGAATCTAACATCATAAATACAGAATTAAATCCTTGATTATCAGCTTTCATCTGATTCATCAAAGTAGTCGTTAGGTCAGCGTTTACATGTGTCCAAATATCAATAATCTGATTATAACGTTCGTTGTTAGTAATGAATCCCATATTATAATTATTCAAAACTTCTTCAACCTGGTCATAACCATCTTGAACCATTTTTTCTTTTTCTTTCGGAATTACAATATCTCCAAGGTTAAATGATAATCCACCTTTAAAGGCCATTTCATAACCCATATTCTTAATATCGTCAAGAAAATTTGCAGTTATCGCAGTTCCTGCTTTATGCAAAACAAGATCGATAATATCTCTTAAAGATTTTTTTGTTAAAACTTCATTAATATATCCAACCCCTTTTGGTACGTGTTCATTAAACAAAACTCGTCCTGTTGTAGTTTCAATTATTGTTTTAACATTTTCACCTTTTTCATTGTAAGGATAAAGAACTTTTATTTGTGCATGAATAGCTAAAGCCTTTTCATCATATGCTATACGAACCTCTTCTGGAGAATAGAATGTTAACCCCTCTCCTTTAACTCCTTTTCTAATTTTAGTAATATAATATAATCCTAAAACCATATCCTGAGATGGAACTGTAATAGGAGCTCCATTTGCAGGATTCAAAATATTATGAGACCCTAACATCAACATTTGAGCTTCCAGTATAGCTGCGTTTCCTAAAGGTAAATGAACAGCCATCTGGTCACCATCGAAATCGGCGTTAAAAGCGGTACAGGCCAATGGGTGCAATCTAATAGCTTTACCCTCAATTAATTTAGGTTGGAAAGCTTGAATACCCAATCTGTGCAAAGTTGGTGCACGGTTAAGTAATACAGGGTGTCCTTTTAATACATTTTCAAGAATATCCCAAACTACAGCGTCTCTCCTATCAATAATTTTCTTTGCAGATTTTACAGTTTTAACAATTCCTCTCTCAATTAATTTTCTAATGATGAAAGGTTTATATAATTCTGCTGCCATATCTTTTGGAATACCACATTCATGCATTCTCAAATCTGGTCCTACAACAATAACCGAACGTGCAGAATAATCAACACGTTTACCTAATAAATTCTGACGGAAACGTCCTTGTTTACCTTTTAAGCTATCACTTAAAGATTTTAATGGCCTATTTGCATCAGTCTTAACGGCATTTGCTTTTCTTGAATTATCGAATAAAGAATCTACAGATTCTTGAAGCATACGTTTTTCATTACGTAAAATAACTTCAGGAGCTTTAATAGCAATTAATCTCTTTAATCGATTATTTCTAATAATTACTCTACGGTATAAATCGTTTAAGTCAGAAGTAGCAAAACGACCTCCATCTAGAGGAACTAATGGTCGTAATTCTGGTGGAATAACAGGTACAATTTTAACAATCATCCACTCAGGCTTATTTCTATCTTTTGATGCTCTAAACGCTTCGATAACTTGTAAACGTTTTAATGCTTCATTTTTTCTTTGTTGAGAAGTTTCTGTATTTGCTTTATGACGCAAAGTAAAAGACAATTCATCTAAATCTACTTTTTGTAATAAAACATATAGAGCTTCTGCACCCATTTTAGCAACAAACTTTTCTGGATCAGAATCTTCTTTATAATAATTATCTTGAGGAAGAGCTTCTAGTATGTCTAGATATTCTTCTTCTGATAAAAAGTCTAAATATTGTACTGGTTCACCCTCTGCATTTACAGCATTTCCTGGCTGAATAACAACATACTTTTCATAATAGATAATTGAATCTAATTTTTTAGTTGGTAAACCTAATAAATATCCAATTTTATTTGGAAGAGAACGGAAATACCAGATATGAGCCACAGGAATTACTAATTCAATATGTCCCATTCTTTCTCTACGAACTTTCTTTTCAGTAACCTCAACACCACAGCGATCGCAAACGATTCCTTTATAACGGATTCGCTTATATTTACCACAGTGACATTCATAATCCTTTACAGGACCAAAAATCTTTTCGCAGAAAAGCCCTTCTCTTTCAGGCTTATAAGTTCTGTAATTAATAGTTTCGGGTTTCATTACCTCACCATGAGATCGCTCTAATATCTCCTCTGGAGATGCTAAACCAATTCTAATTTGAGAGAAACTAATACTTTTATGCTTATCCTTTCTAAATGCCATTTCAAGGAATTATTTAAATGATTAAAAGGAACAGCTTTAATAAGCTGTTCCAAAAAAATATTATTCTTCTAAGCTAATACTTAGACCTAATCCACGTAATTCGTGCATCAATACGTTAAATGATTCTGGAATACCTGGTTTAGGCATATTATCACCTTTAACAAGTGCCTCATATGTTTTAGCACGTCCATACACATCGTCAGACTTAACAGTCAAGATTTCTTGAAGTATATTCGCTGCACCAAATGCTTCCAATGCCCAAACTTCCATTTCTCCAAAACGCTGACCTCCAAAATGAGCCTTACCTCCAAGGGGCTGTTGCGTAATCAATGAATATGGTCCTATTGAACGCGCATGCATTTTATCATCAACTAAGTGACCTAATTTAAGCATATAAATAATACCTACTGTCGCTGGTTGATCGAAAGGTTCACCCGTTCCTCCATCGAGAAGATAAGTTTTACCAAAATCGGGAACAACTTTTGCTTTTCTTGTATATTCTGTAATTTGATCTAAAGAAGCACCATCAAAAATTGGAGTAGAGAATTTCAATCCTAACTCATCACCGGCCCATCCCAGAACTGTCTCGAATACCTGTCCAAGATTCATACGAGAAGGTACCCCTAGAGGATTCAATACAATATCTACAGGAGTTCCATCTTCTAAGAAAGGCATATCTTCTTGTCTAACAATGTTAGACACAATACCTTTATTTCCGTGACGACCCGCCATCTTATCACCAACTTTCAACACACGTTTTTGTGCAATATAAATCTTTGCAAGTTTAATAATTCCAGTAGGTAACTCATCCCCAACAGTTAAATTAAACTTTTTACGCTTAGCCTCACCTTCCAATTCCTTAAAACGCATAAGGTAATTGTTAAGCAATCTCTTTATCAATTCATTCTTATCCTTATCTGTTGTCCATTTTGCAGGATCAATATTTAGATAATCTATTTCTTGAAGTGCCTTTAATGTAAATTTAGTTCCTTTAGCAATAATATCTGTTCCTAAGTAATCTTTAATTCCTTGGGATGTTTTACCATTTACTAATGAAAATAATTTTTCTACTAAGATAGATCTTAGCTCAACTAGTCTTACATTTATTTCTTCATCAATTCGTTCTAATAAAGGCTTTTCTAATTTTTTAAGTTTTCTATCCTTATTAGCTCTAGCAAATAATTGTTTTCCAATAATAACACCTCTCATTGATGCCGATGCCTTTAAAGAAGCATCTTTAACATCACCAGCTTTATCACCAAAAATAGCACGAAGTAATTTTTCTTCTGGAGAAGGGTCTGACTCTCCTTTAGGAGTAATCTTTCCAATTAAAATATCACCAGGCTTAATTTCTGCACCAATTCTAATTAATCCATTCTCATCAAGGTCTTTGGTTGCTTCTTCATTTACATTTGGAATATCCGAAGTTAACTCCTCAACACCTAACTTTGTATCTCTAACTTCTAAAGTATGTTCAGAAATATGAATAGAAGTAAAAATATCTTCTCTCACAACTGTTTCTGAAATTACAATAGCATCCTCAAAGTTAAATCCTTTCCAAGGCATAAAAGCCACCTTCAGATTACGTCCAAGGGCTAAATCACCAGCTTGAGTTGCATAACCTTCAGACATAATATCACCTTTAGAAACTTTTTGTCCTTTTTTAACAATTGGGACTAAATTCTGACAAGTATTCTGATTTGTTTTTCTGTATTTAGGAAGGTTATAAGTTTTAAAATCATCATCAAAACTTACAAAACGTTCACTTTCTGTACGTTCATATTTTACAATAATTTTAGTTGCATCAACATAATCAACAACACCTTCTTTTTCGGCAACGATCTGAACTCTAGAATCTCGGACTACGCCTCGTTCAATACCAGTTCCTACAATTGGAGCCTGAGCTCTAAGAAGAGGCACAGCCTGACGCATCATATTTGACCCCATCAAGGCACGGTTTGCATCATCATGTTCTAAAAAAGGAATTAATGAAGCTGCAATTGAAGCAATTTGATTCGGTGCAACATCCATCATATGAATATCCTCAGGTGAAGAAATAGGGAAGTCTCCTTCATATCTTGATTTAATTCTACTACCTAAAAATTTTCCTTTTTTATCTATTACAGCATTGGCTTGAGCAATAACTAAACCTTCCTCTTCCTCTGCACTTAAATAAACAGTATTAGAATCATTAAGATTAACAACTCCTGTTTCAACTTTTCTATAAGGGGTCTCAATAAAGCCTAATTCATTAATCTTTGCAAAAACACAAAGTGATGAAATCAAACCAATATTTGGTCCCTCTGGAGTTTCAATAGGACAAAGTCTACCATAATGAGTATAATGAACATCTCTAACCTCAAAACCGGCACGTTCTCTAGATAATCCTCCTGGTCCAAGTGCCGATAATCTTCTTTTATGAGTCATTTCGGCTAATGGATTGGTTTGATCCATAAACTGAGATAACTGATTAGTTCCAAAGAAAGAATTTATTACCGATGACAAGGTTCTAGAATTAATCAAATCTACAGGGGTGAAAACTTCGTTATCTCTAACGTTCATTCTTTCACGAATAGTTCTAGCCATACGAGATAGACCAACTCCAAATTGATTTCCTAATTGTTCTCCAACAGTTCTTACACGTCTATTACTCAAATGATCGATGTCATCGACATCTGTTTTATCATTAACTAATTTAATTAGATTTTTAATAATCTCAATAATATCTCCCTTAGATAATACTTTAAGATCTACATCTGTATCTAAACCTAATTTTTTATTTATTCTATAACGTCCAACATCACCTAAATCATAACGTTTTTCTGAAAAGAATAATTTATCGAATACATCACGAGCAGTTGCCTCATCAGGCGGCTCAGAGTTTCTTAATTGTCTATAAATATGTAAGACAGCTTCTTTTTCTGAGTTACATGGATCCTTTTGCAAGGTATTATATATTATTGCAAAATCTGCAGTATTAACATCTTCTTTATGTAGGAGAATTGTTTTAGCACCAGACTCAATAATTTGTTCAATATGATCTTTTTCTATAATGGTTTCTCGATCGATAACAACTTCGTTACGTTCTATTGAAACTAATTCTCCAGTATCTTCGTCGACAAAATCCTCAATCCAAGATTTAAGAACTCTAGCGGCTAATTTTCTACCTACTATCTTTTTTAATCCCGTTTTTGATACTCTAATCTCATCTGCAAGATCAAAAATTTCTAAAATATCTTTATCACTTTCGTAGCCAATTGCTCTTAACAAAGTAGTTACTGGTAATTTTTTCTTACGATCAATATACGCGTACATAACACTATTGATATCAGTAGCGAATTCAATCCAAGAACCTCTAAAAGGGATTATTCTTGCAGAATATAGCTTAGTACCATTTGCGTGCATACTTTGTCCAAAAAACACACCGGGTGACCTATGTAATTGAGAAACGACAATACGTTCAGCACCGTTTACAACAAAGCTACCACTTGCGGTCATATAGGGTACTGTTCCAAGATATACATCTTGAATTACGGTTTCAAAATCTTCGTGATCTTCGTCTGTACAATATAATTTTAACTTAGCTTTTAATGGAATGCTATAAGTTAAACCTCTCTCAATACATTCATCAATAGAATATCTTGGAGGCTCTACAGAGTAATCCAAGAATTCTAACACAAAATTATTTCGTGTGTCTGTAATTGGGAAATTCTCAGCAAAAACTTTATATAGACCTTCGTCTTGGCGTTTTTCTGAGGAAGTGTCTTGTTGAAAGAAATCAACAAATGATTTTAATTGGACTTCTAAGAAATCAGGATAAACCAATTTCTTTTCTATCGAGGCAAAATCAATCCTATCGTTACTTTTTATCGACATTTTTGAGATATTTAAAGAACTTAAAAAAAATAACAACAAAAGGTTTAGAACCTAAAAATAGGTTCTAAACCCTCAAATCATCGTATTATGTATACAATTATTTAAGCTCAACTTCAGCTCCAGCTTCTTCAAATTTTGCTTTTAAAGATTCAGCTTCCTCAATAGAAACTTTTTCTTTAACAGCTTTAGGAGCTTCGTCTACAATAGCCTTAGCTTCTTTTAATCCAAGACCTGTAAGTTCTTTTACTAATTTTACAACTTGTAATTTAGCACCACCTGCACTAATTAATACAACGTCGAATTCTGTTTGCTCAGCAGCACCTTCGGCACCACCAGCAGCAGGACCTGCTACTACAGCTGCTGCTGCAGCTGGCTCAATTCCGTACTCATCTTTAAGTACTTCAGCTAACTCATTTACTTCCTTAACAGTTAAATTTACTAATTCTTCTGCCAATTTTTTAACGTCTGCCATCTTTATAAAAATTTATTTATTTCGAAATTTATTTAATTATTATTCTGCTTTCTCTTGTAAAGTTTTCACAAGTCCGCCAATAGTGTTAGGCGCTGATTGCAGTGCACCAAGTACATTTTTGATTGGTGATTGAAGTAATCCAATGATATCTCCAATAACTTCCTCTTTAGATTTTATACTTGATAATACATCAATCTGGTCATCCCCAATGTAAATTCCATCTTCAACAAAAGCTCCCTTTAATAAAGGTTTTTCAGTTGATTTACGAATTTCTTTAATCATCTTAGCTGGTGCATTACCAGTCTGAGTAAACATGATTGCTGTATTTCCTTTTAATACATCGTAGAGTCCTTCAAATTCTCCGTCTGCTTTTTCCATAGCAATTCTGACAAGAGTATTTTTAACAACTTCCATTTGGATGCTGTTTTCAAAACATTTACGACGTAAATTAGATGTGTCCTCTGCATTTAAATCTGATATATCTGTCAAATAAAAATGTGCATTTTCATTGATTTTTACAATCAAACTATCTATTAGTTGTGCTTTGTTTTCTTTATTCATCGCATTAACATTTTAAAGTTTAATTGATTTAGTATCAATTTTAATACCTGGACTCATAGTACTTGAAATATAAACGCTAATCATATAAGTACCTTTAGCAGCAGTTGGTTTCAACTTGTTAATGGTATTTAAGAATTCTTCAACGTTTTCTTCAATTTTCTCAGCTTCGAAAGAAACTTTACCTACAGAAGTATGAATAATACCGAACTTATCGACTTTAAAATCGATTTTACCAGCTTTTACTTCTTTTACTGCCTTTCCAACCTCCATGGTAACTGTACCACTTTTAGGGTTAGGCATTAAACCTCTAGGACCTAATACACGACCTAATTTACCAACTTTAGCCATAGCTGATGGCATTGTAATAACAACGTCAAAATCAGTCCAACCTTTGTTGATTTTTTCAATTTGGTCATCCATACCAACAAAATCGGCTCCAGCTTCTTTAGCTTCTGCTTCTTTGTCTGGAGTACATAATACTAACACTTTAGTATCTTTTCCTGTCCCATTTGGTAAAGTAACGATTCCTCGAACCATTTGATTAGCTTTACGAGGGTCTACACCTAATCTAACTGCAATATCAACAGATGCATCAAATTTTGTATAATTAACCTCTTTGATTAATTTTGATGCTTCTTGAATTGAATACAGTTTTTCAGCGTCAACCTTATCGTTAGCTACTTTTTGCTTTTTAGATAATTTAGCCATTTGCCTCTACCTTTTAATTAATATCCTCTGGAAAATCTCCACTAATTTTTAGACCCATACTCCTTGCTGTACCAGCAATCATACGCATAGCTGAGCTTGTCTTAAATGCATTTAAATCTGGCATTTTATCATCAGCAATAGCTTTAATTTGGTCCCAATTTACAGTTCCTACTTTTTTACGGTTGGATTCTGGAGATCCCGATTTAATTTTGGCGGCTTCTAGCAATTGTACAGCTGCAGGTGGTGTCTTGATAATAAAATCAAAAGACTTATCGTTATACACAGTTATTACAACTGGTAAAACTTTTCCGGCTTGCTCCTGAGTTTTAGCATTGAATTGCTTACAAAACTCCATAATGTTCACCCCTTTTGCACCTAATGCAGGTCCTACGGGAGGTGAAGGATTAGCAGCGCCACCTTTAATCTGTAGTTTAATAAAACCTTCTACTTGTTTCGCCATAATATTAATAAATATTTCAGATTGAATTAATTTTCTTTTTCAACCTGTAAAAAACTTAACTCTACTGGTGTTTTTCTGTTAAAGATTTTGACAGTAACCATGAGTTTTTTCTTCTCATTATCAACTTCTTCAATAACACCCGAGAAACTATTGAATGGACCGTCAATACACTTAACGGTTTCTCCAACAAAATATGGAATTGTAATTTCTTCAGAGCTTTCAGAAAGTTCGTCAACTGTTCCTAAAATTCTTTTAACCTCTGCAGGTCGCAACGGAACAGGGTCTCCCCCTCTTTCTTCTCCTAAAAACCCAATAACACCTGTGATACCTTTGATGACATGAACAACTTCTCCCGCAAGATTAGCTTCAATCATGATATATCCTGGAAAAAAATTTCGCTCTTTGCTTATCTTTTTTCCATTTCTTATCTGATACACTTTTTCCTTTGGAATAAGTATTTGAGCAACTTGGTTCTGTAAATTAAAAGCTGCAACTTCACTTTCGATGAATTCCTTCACCTTGGTTTCTTTACCGCTTATTGCGCGAACCACGTACCATTTTTTATCAATTTCACCCATCGCCGACAAATGTTAAAACGAATTGTAAATTACTTCCATAGCATTGCGGAAAGAGTAATCCATAAGTGCAATTATTATCGCAATCATGAAGGAAGCAACCATTACCACAATACCACTACTTTGTAAATCTTTCCAAGAAGGCCATGTTACTTTATGAACCAACTCATTATAAGATTCTTCAAAATAAATTTTTATTTTATTCATACTAAAAAAAATTTGCACGGGCGGAGAGGCTCGAACTCCCGACCTACGGTTTTGGAGACCGTTGTTCTACCAACTGAACTACACCCGTGTAAATACCTCCTCTATTTCTAAAGGAAGATATTCTAATAATATTTATTCTACAATATCAATTACTTGACCAGCACCAACTGTACGACCACCTTCACGAATAGCGAAACGTAATCCCTTATCAATTGCAACTGGAGTAATCAATTCTACTGTAATAGTTACATTATCACCTGGCATAACCATTTCAACTCCTTCTGGAAGTTTAATTTCACCAGTTACATCTAATGTACGTAAATAAAACTGTGGTCTATAATTATTATGGAAAGGAGTATGACGTCCACCCTCTTCCTTTTTCAATACATAAACTTCAGCTTTGAATTTTGTATGAGGAGTAATTGAACCTGGCTTAGCTAATACCATACCACGCTTAATTTCTGCTTTATCAACACCACGAAGTAATAAACCTACATTATCTCCTGCTTCTCCAGTATCAAGAATCTTACGGAACATCTCAACTCCAGTACAAACAGTTTTCTTACCATCAGCACCTAAACCAATCATATGAATCTCGTCCCCTGTATTTACAACACCTGTTTCAATTCTACCTGTAGCTACTGTTCCACGTCCTGTAATTGAGAACACATCCTCAACAGGCATTAAGAATGGCTTTTCCGTGTCTCTAGGAGGAATTGGAATCCAACTATCAACAGCATCCATAAGTTCCATAATAGAATCTACCCATTTAGGATCATTATTTAATCCACCAAGAGCAGAACCTCTAATAATCGGAGTATCTTCTTCGTATTCGTAGAAAGTCAATAATTCTTGAACTTCCATTTCAACTAATTCTAACATTTCCTCGTCGTCAACCATATCCACTTTATTCATGAACACAACAACTTTAGGTACATTTACCTGACGAGCTAATAAGATATGTTCACGAGTCTGAGGCATAGGACCATCAGTAGCTGCAACAACAAGAATAGCACCATCCATTTGAGCAGCACCAGTTACCATATTCTTTACGTAATCCGCGTGACCTGGACAATCTACGTGAGCGTAATGACGAGTTGCTGTTGTATACTCAACGTGAGCAGTATTAATTGTAATACCTCTTTCTTTTTCTTCAGGAGCATTATCAATTGAATCGAATGAGCGCAATTCTGACAAACCTTTCTCGGCTAATACTGTAGTAATAGCGGCTGTCAAAGTTGTCTTACCGTGGTCTACGTGACCAATAGTTCCAATGTTTACGTGAGCTTTGGATCTATCAAATTTTTCTTTAGCCATAACTTTAAACTTTATTTAACTAATTTTTAACAATTTACTTATTTATAATAATCTTTTTCAATTAATTACCTTTAGCAGAGCCAATGATGGGAATTGAACCCATGACCTCTTCCTTACCAAGGAAACGCTCTACCCCTGAGCTACATCGGCTAAAAAAGTGAGCGGGCAACGAGATTCGAACTCGCGACCCTCAGCTTGGAAGGCTGATGCTCTACCAACTGAGCTACACCCGCACTTAATTTCAACCAAGGTTAAGTATTGTGGGAGGGATAGGATTCGAACCTATGAAGGCTGAGCCAACAGATTTACAGTCTGCCCCGTTTGACCGCTTCGGTACCCTCCCAATACTTTTATTTTAAAGAACTTAACCTGAGCCGATAGAGGGATTCGAACCCACGACCTGCTGATTACAAATCAGCTGCTCTAGCCAACTGAGCTATATCGGCAACTTTTTTCACTCTTAAAGAGTTTGCAAATTTATTTATATTTTTTGACACAGCAAACATTTTACAGTCATTTTTTGTGATAAAATCATAATTTATCTTAAATCATTAGTTTACAATCAGTTTAGAGCTGAACAAAACCCTCAACTAAAAAAAATCATTTTACTAAACCACTACTTTTACAACAACCTTAATAATAAAGCAAAAAAATCAGAAATAAATAATTATTTAATTTTCAAACATTTAACAGATAAAATAAATAATGCAATTACTGAACTTATTCTTATCTTTGTAAATTACTTCAACCATAGTTAGTAAAGACTATAAAAATCTATATAGTCTACAACTATAGGCTTAAATTAATATATTTAAATGAAACAAATTCGAAATTTTTGTATAATTGCTCATATCGACCATGGGAAAAGCACCCTTGCCGACAGACTACTTGAAGAAACAAAAACGGTCACAGGTCGGGATAGTAAAGCTCAGGTTTTAGATGATATGGAACTAGAGCGTGAGCGAGGTATTACCATAAAGAGTCATGCGATTCAAATGGACTACAAACATAATAATAAAGATTATGTACTCAACCTAATTGACACTCCTGGTCACGTTGATTTTTCGTATGAGGTTTCTCGCTCCATTGCAGCTTGTGAGGGAGCTCTTTTAATAGTAGATGCTACACAAGGCATTCAGGCACAAACTATTTCGAATCTATATTTAGCTATTGAAAATGATCTAGAAATTATTCCTGTAATGAATAAGATGGACTTAGACAGTGCTATGCCTGATGAAGTTGAAGATCAAATTATTGAACTAATTGGATGCGATAAAGAAGATATAATAAAAGCTTCAGGGAAAACAGGAATGGGAGTTTCTGATATCCTTTCTAACATCATAAAAAAAATACCTTCTCCTATTGGAGATTCTTCTGCCCCTCTTCAAGCATTAATTTTTGACTCTGTTTTTAATTCCTTCAGAGGAATTGTCGCTTATGTTAAGATTATAAATGGCGAAGTTAAAAAAGGCGATTTGGTTAAATTTGTTAATACTGATAAGGAATATCTTGCGGATGAAATCGGCGTACTGAGACTTAAACAAGAACCACGAAAAGTTCTTAAAACTGGCGATGTTGGATATTTAATTTCAGGTATTAAAACATCTAAGGAAGTAAAAGTTGGAGACACAATTACACATCAAGCCAACCCTTGCGAAACGGCTATCGATGGTTTCGAAGACGTTAAACCAATGGTATTTGCTGGAGTCTACCCTATCGATTCTGAAGATTACGAAGATTTAAGGGCATCATTAGAAAAGCTACAACTTAACGATGCATCACTAACTTTTGAACCTGAATCTTCAGCAGCATTGGGCTTTGGCTTCCGTTGTGGATTCTTAGGATTACTCCATATGGAGATTATTCAAGAACGACTTGATAGAGAGTTCGAAATGAATGTAATTACCACCGTTCCAAACGTTTCATATATGGTATATGACAGAAAGGGTGTAGAAACAGAAGTCCACAATCCATCTGGGCTTCCCGATTTAGCCATTATCGAAAGAATTGAAGAACCATATATTAAAGCACAAATCATTACCAAATCAGAATACCTAGGAGGCGTTATGACATTATGTTTAAATAAACGAGGTATATTAAATAATCAAACTTTTATAACAGGAGACCGTGTAGACCTAAGCTTCGATTTACCTTTAGGAGAGATTGTTTTCGATTTTTACGATAGATTAAAAAGCATTTCGAAGGGCTATGCTTCTTTTGATTATTACAGAATCGGTTTTAGACCTGCAAAATTAGTAAAGCTTGATATTTTACTAAACGGTGACCCAGTAGATGCCCTATCAGCATTAATACACAATGATAATGCACAGAATTTTGGAAGAAGAATCTGCGAAAAACTTAAAGAACTCATACCTCGTCAACAGTTTGATATTGCGGTACAAGCCGCTATTGGAGCCAAAGTTATTGCAAGAGAAACTGTAAAAGCGGTTAGGAAAGACGTTACTGCTAAATGTTATGGTGGTGATATTACTAGAAAACGTAAACTCCTTGAGAAGCAGAAAAAAGGTAAGAAAAAAATGAAACAAATAGGAAATGTTGAAGTTCCTCAGAATGCTTTCCTTGCTGTTCTTAAATTAGATTAATTATTTTTGAAAAAGAAGAAATGAAAATAGTATTTGCAACTAACAATCAACATAAGCTCGAAGAAATCCGTAAAGCTATTGGCAATAAGCATGAAATTGTAAGCCTAAAAGAGATCGGATTCGAAAAAGATATTCCTGAAACACATGATACCTTAGAAGGTAACGCTTCAGAAAAATCAGCTCATATATATAACCAATATAAACTAAATTGTTTTGCAGATGATACTGGACTCGAGATTGATATTTTAAATGGCGAACCTGGCGTTTATTCTGCTCGTTATGCAGGCGAAAATCCAAGTTTTGAAGATAATATGAATAAGGTTCTTGAAAAAATGAAAGCAGAAACCAATAGATCTGCGAGATTCAGAACTGTTATCTCTCTTATTATAAATGGTAACGAGACTCAATTCGAAGGAATATGTCCTGGTACAATAATGACCGAAAAATATGGAGAATCCGGTTTTGGTTACGATCCTATTTTTATGCCCAATGGATATCAAGAAACTTTTGCCGAGTTAAGCTTAGAAGTAAAAAACAAGATTTCTCACAGAGGTTTAGCAACTGATAAACTTATTGATTTCTTAAACAAAATATAAAAAGATGTCTCAGATTAAAGCTAATACAAAACTCATCCTTAACCAAGAATTACTTCAATCGGAAATTGATGGAGAAACTATAATGATGAGTATTGACAATGGGAAATACTACGGATTAAACAATGTTGCTTCAAGAATTTGGGAGATAGTAAAAACAGAGCCTATATTTTCTGAATTAATAAATACTCTTTTATCAGAATACGAAATTGAAGAAGACAAATGTAAAACAGAAACATTAGATTTCCTTAACAATCTAATTAATAATAAATTAATTAAAATTGAATAAAACCCAATTAACAAAGTTCTTTTCACTTAAATTTTCTAGTCAATTATTATTAATTGAAGCTTCGTTATATACTATATGGGCCTATCTATTTATTAGATTATTCTCTTTTAAAAAATATATCAACTGGATTAAAAATCCTAAAAGAGATACCTATAATGAGAATGAAGTCCGAAAAGTTGCTCTTACAATAAAAAGGATAAACAAATTTGCTTTTTGGAAAACCACTTGCTATACTCAAGCCATATCTGCAAGATTAATACTTAAAAGAAAGAGCGTCAAAAGTCAAATATTTCTTGGAATATGTAAACAAGAAGATGGAAACCTATTGGCTCATGCATGGACCAAAGTAAATGACAAAATCATTACTGGCGGCAACGTCAATATTGATAAATATAAAGTTCTTTATATATTTGAAGACTAGAATAAATAAACATGAAATTATTTTCTTACATATCGATTGCTTTTTTAATATCTTCTTTTCAATTATCCTATTCTCAAGACTTTGTTATTAAAAGTTATGAGAAAATAAATATTGATCATTTAGGTAACATTTATAAAACAAACAAAGATAACTTTTCTTTAATATCAGGTTCTAAAACGAAAGAATATCAAAATAATTTTTTGGGGAATATTTATAGTGTAGACATTAGTAATCCTCTGCGAATATTAATCTTTCATAAAGACGCTAACCAAATTATTTTTTTAAATAACGAGCTATCTATAATAGGAGATGCCATTAATTTAGATGATATTGGAATCCCTGATATTTCTGCTACCTGCTCTTCACAAATTAATGGATTTTGGATTTACAACAATTTATACAATAGAATTGAATTCTTTGACGATAAACTTAATAAAATACACAGTAGCATAGATTTATCAGAATATATTGGCACTAGCGAAAATATCCAAAATCTTAAAATGAACAACGGAAAGCTTTATCTACAAGTTAGTGATATAGGAATATTAATCTTTGATATGTTCGGAACATACATTAAAACAATCCCTTTAAAAGAAATTAATTCAACAGAAATATTCTCCAAGTCAATATTATACACTAAAAAGAATAAAGTATTAAGCTATTCTTTTGATACCCTTGAGTCGTCCATCATTTATGAAGACAATAAACCTATTCGATTTGCCAAAATTGTTGGTGATCAACTATATACTTTATCTGGAGGTATTCTTTCAACACATTCTCTAACAAACAATTAAGAGACAAAAAAAGAGTTACAGAATAAATCTATAACCCTTTGCATTTTTAATGGGTGGGAGATGGGGCTCGAACCCACGACCTCCTGAACCACAATCAGGCGTTCTAACCAACTGAACTACAACCACCATTTTTGCGGTGCAAAGATAATTCTTTTTTACAAATCTCGAAACTTTTTTTAAGTATTTTCAAACAAAAGAAAAATATGTAACCCATCGATTTACAATCTTTTATCAAAACTTCATATCATATCCATGAATAATAAATTAAATTTTTTATATTTGAGGATTGAATTTCGAAATCACATACAGCGAACTATAATGAAAACTCGATATATTTTATACATACTACTAATATTTTCTATCTTATTTACAAGTTGTAGCAAAACAAAACTTGAAGATAAATTGATTGGGGATTGGGAAAAAATATCTGTTGGACAAATTTCTGAAGGGACTACGATTACATGGACTTTTAATGCAGACCACCAACTTTTCCGTACCACGACACGTTCTGGAATTGTGAATATTGACACAGCAGAATGGAGTGTTGATAATAGAATTGCTCAAAAAAATACACTTTCTATTGATAATCTAGACCAATACTGTGATGGGAAACATGAAATCCATCAATTAAACGATTATCTCAGATTACAAAGAATCGAATTTGCAAACGGCCATACTGACGGCTCATTTCAGTGGAACGAATTCGAGAAAAAATAAGCATATTTAGTGGCCAAAATCAAAACTAGTTATATCTGCCAAAATTGTGGTACGAATTCCTCTAAATGGATAGGGAAATGTCCTACTTGTGGAGATTGGAATACTTTTGTCGAAGAAATTGTAGAAAAAAAAACAAGTCTAGCACATCCTTTATTATCAAAAACACATTCGAAACCTCAGAAACTTACTGAACTTAGTGAAAAATTAGAACAGAGGATTATTACAAATAATAAAGAGTTTAATCGTGTTCTTGGAGGTGGTTTAGTATTAGGTTCTTTAACTCTTATTGGAGGAGAGCCTGGAATTGGGAAATCTACCTTACTTTTGCAAATTGCACTTACTTTAACACAACAAGTTTTATATGTTTCAGGAGAAGAAAGCCTCAGTCAAATTAAATTACGAGCAGATCGACTAGAGTTGACTAACGAAAAAGCACTCTTTTTAAGTGAAACCTCTGCAGAAAAAATACTACTCCATATAGAACAATCGGAAGCAAAATTTGTAATCATAGATTCTATTCAGACTATTCACACAGAACGTGTGGAATCTTCTCCTGGTAGCGTAACCCAAGTTAGAGAATCTTCAGTTCTATTACTAAAATATGCTAAAGAGAATAATATCCCGATAATATTAATTGGACATATTAATAAGGATGGGAACATTGCTGGGCCAAAAGTATTGGAGCATATTGTTGACACGGTTCTACAATTTGAAGGAGATAAGAATTATTTATACAGAATCTTACGGTCATTAAAAAATAGATTTGGATCTACACATGAACTTGGAATTTTTGAAATGCAGAGACGGGGATTAATCGAAGTTAGCAATCCTTCTGAATTACTTATTTCTCAAAATAAAGAAAATTATAGCGGGACTGCCATTGCAGCAACTATGGATGGTAGTCGACCGTTTATGATAGAAGTACAAAGCTTGGTTAGCTCTGCGGCATACGGAACTCCTCAAAGATCGGCAACAGGTTTCGATACTAGACGAATGAATATGCTACTCGCCGTTCTCGAAAAAAGAATAGGATTTAAATTAATAATGAAAGACGTCTTTCTAAATATTGCAGGAGGAATAAAAGTTGAAGATCCTGCCATCGACCTAAGCATTATTTGTGCGATTCTATCTTCTGACCAAGATATTGAAATTGATGCTAAAACTTGCTTTGCTGGTGAAGTCGGTTTGACTGGAGAAATAAGAGCTATTAATAGAGCAGAACAAAGGATTAAAGAGGCTGAAAAGTTAGGTTTTAACCGTATTTTTATTTCAGAATATAATAAAATCGCCGATTTCAAAGAATCGCAAATAAACGTGATTAAAGTTAAAAAAGTAACCCAAGTTTTTAGACAGCTTTTTGCATAAAAAAAAGCGTCACAGAACTGTGACGCTTCAAACTAACAACTAAAACTTACTAATAAAAACCTAAACTTATTTTCTGATAATTATCTTCTTTGTTGTACTCTGATTATTATAATTAATCCTGAAAAAATACAAACCATCCGCTAAGCCTTTTTCGTTCTGCCAAACCAATTCAGAACCCGATACATTATTGATAACATCTACAGTATGTCCGTCTATACTGATGAGTTCAATTTCTGCATTCTCTGCTTGAATTTTTCCAAGATTAATATTAAATGTGTAATTTGATATGGTTGGATATACTTTGATTTCTTTATCAATTCCCGAATTATTTTTTGGTCGTAATATAGATTGTGCAACATCTTCTAAGCTAATTTTATATATGGAATCCGAATCGTTATTCGATACCCACATAAACTCTCCATCAAAAGCTAATCCGTTAGGATAAATTCCTCCTGGGGCAACCATTATTCTTTCCGATTCTAATGTCTGCTTATTTACCTGATGAATAGTCTGTGTAGCATTATCCATGGACCATAAACTTTCTCCATCGTAAGCCAATGCTGTTGGATATTCTCCCGCTGCATTATAATCTATAAATGAATCGTTAGCGGCATCATAATTTCTAATTAAATCGTCTGTAGACGAATATGCATAAGGACCTCTTGGATCATTGTACCAAATATTTCCATTAACAATTTCAACACCCGTTGGATAAGTAGCACCGTTTTCTTCTAAGTAAATCTGCCCTATTTCTTCTCCTGTATACCTGTCTATCTCTTGAATTAAATGATTATCGTTGTCAACAATATAGAAAATACCATTAGAATATGTAATTCCATAAGGACGAGTTATGTTGATTGAAATCGTCTCAACAATACTTCCGTCGTCTGGATTTAACCCAAATAACTGATATTCCGCATAACCTGATATCCATAACAATTCACCATCGAATGCCATTCCACAACTATAATTTACAGGAGTTGGAAAAGAATTCAGTATTACAGGATTTTCTATACTATCAAGAGCTCTTAACGTTGGGACTTGAATATTTTCTAATTTAGTATTCTGATTCTCATTGGTTGGGAATCCTAACAAATCTAAACTCTGTGATAAAACACTTAGAGTACTTGCTAAAAAGACGGATATTAATATTGAAGTTTTCATTTCGTATTATTTTATGTTTGTTGTATTCTATTACGCTACCAGAACTCATAAAGTTCCTATAAATAAAGGGACACAGAGATATGTAACTTTTTCAGAAACAAGCTAACACGTTACTAATCTGATATTTACAAAAACCAAACCCTTTTAAACAAATTAAAATTTACGATTTTCTAACTAGGCAATATTACCTATTTTTTGTATTTACCACAATATCAAGTAAATACGTAGGTATATAACGCTCAATTAACTAAATATAAGACACTAAAAAAGGTTTATCTAAGATTCAACGAACCTCAAATAAACCACCTGCTATTTTCTGTATTAATTCTTATTAAGTAAGGATTATTTTATTCCACATTCCACAAAGAAATTTGAGTACTTCATGTCCTCACCAAGGATATGTTCTCGAATCCAATTGCTCAGAAATTCCAACACATCAATAGTCAGCATCACTTCTTTACTATCGAAAGCAGCTTTAAACTCCGAAACTTTTTTAACAAAATCCGAATGCGTTTTTTTATGCGATTCTGTTTCTGAGAAACCAAACTGGTCAAAATACTTTTCTTCAGTTTGAAAATGATAAACCGTATAATCTGCTAATCTCGAAATAATATCTCCCACATACTTCGTTCCTTTTCCATCGATCATTGCTGAATGTAACTCGTTAATCATTTGTAACAATTCTTTATGTTGAAGATCAATCTCTTCAACTCTAACAGAAAAATCCTCTGTCCATTCTATTAATGCCATATTATTATTTTTAAAGGTTATAATACTCTAAGTAAATCTTCTTTCTTAAACGGTTTCGAAATATAATCATCCATTCCCAAATCCAAACACCTCTCTTTCTCTCCTTTCATGGCATTGGCCGTCATAGCAATTATTTTAATACGTTTAAGTCCTTTATCTTTTTCTATTTTTCTTATTTCTATAGTTGCTTCATAGCCATTCATTTTAGGCATTTGCACATCCATCAATATCAAATCATATTTATTCTTCTGATATTTTTTCACCCCCTCCTCTCCATCATTAGCAATATCTACAACATGCTTATTCTTTTGCAAAGTATGTACTGCAACTTTCTGATTAATTAAATTATCTTCCACCAACAAAATAGATAAGCCTTCAGCCACCTGATAGCTCTCTGTTTCTTTTTCGTCTATAATACTATCTAACTCTTCAAGAATTGCTGTAAACCAAAACATTGACCCCTTTCCTTCTTCACTAAGCAATCCTACTTCTCCGCCCATAAGAGCAGCCAATTTCATAGAAATAGCCAATCCAAGCCCAGTCCCCCCAAATTTCCGACTCACAGAATTATCTACTTGCGAGAATTCTTTAAATAATTTAGCTTGATTTTCTTTTGATATTCCTATTCCTGTATCAATAACTTCAAACCTAAGTTTCGTTTTTTTAGAATATCTTTTTATTAACGAAATTCTAATACTAACACTTCCTTTAGGAGTAAATTTAATTGCATTATTACAATAATTAATTAATATTTGTTTTAAGCGTACAGGATCTGAATTATAAAAGTATGGTACATTATCTTCTATTTTTAGATTTAATGTCAATCCTTTAGCCTCGGCTTTAAATTCTAAAATCTTAAATACATCTTCTGCAATTTTTCTAAGATTTATAGGAATACTTTCTATACTTAATTGATTAGCTTCAATTTTAGAATAATCTAAAATATCATTTATAATGTTTAATAAACTATCACTTGACACATCTATTACATCTACAAATTCAGATTGCTCATTGTTTAAAGGCGTTTCTTTCAACAAATTCAACATCCCAATAATTCCATTGAGTGGGGTACGAATTTCATGGCTCATACTTGCCAAAAATAAAGATTTTGATTTTGAGGCTTCTGTAGCCTTTTCTCTTTCTCTCTCTACTAACCTTCTTTGCCTTAGTAACTCTTCTGACTGAACTAATAATTCTTCATTTTGCTGACTTAATTCCTCTTGTTTCTCTTCTAGCTCTACATTTAGATTTTGTAATTCTATTTTGTGCAATTTCTCTTTCGTAATATCCCTAACAATAGCAATAACATTCCCTTTATTATTAATCTCAGTTGCATTTAAAGAAACTCTTGCATAAAAGATTTCGTTTTTATAAGTCTTGTATAACCAATCAAAACTCACTACTCCACCTTTTTTTGTTTTATCAAAATAATAATTTAATAATTCTCCTGAAAGCTCATCATTTATTTGTTTTTCTGGAGAAAAATCGAGTGGAGTTTTTCCTAATATTTGTTCTTTTTTACAAGCAACTAATTGTAAACTTGCATTATTACAATCCAATATTTTATTATTTCCTAACACAAAGATAGCATCACTAGCCCCTTGATAAATAGCATTAAGTCTGTTTTCATTCCTTTTAATTGCATCTTGTTGTTGGATGGTTTCCTGCGTTTTCGCAAAAAGCCGTTCTGTGGACTGCTGCATTAATTCTTGCTGCTCTTCTAAGCGGGTATTAAGTTCTTCTAACGCAGTCTTATTATTATATTCTTCTGTAATATCTCTGACCACCGCTAGAATATTTTGCTCATTATTAATTTCTATGGCTTTTAATTTTACATAAGCACGAAAGGTTTTCTTAGCTTTTGTCTGATGAATCCAGTTAAACTCCTGATTTTCTCCCTCTACTACTTTCGATAAATAATAATTTGCCAACTCAGATGACAATGCTCCATTGGCTTGTTTATCTGGTGAGAATTCTAAAGGATGATGACCTATAATCTCTGTTCTACAACAATCAAAAAGCTCTAAAGTTGCATCATTACACAATAAAAAAGCATCTTTATTCATTATAAAAACAGTATCATCAATCCCATTAATAATAGAATCTAAAAAGGAAGCGTTATTTATCAAAATATTACTTATTTGAAATAATTATTATATCTATACTTTAATTCTTATTTTTACATTAAGTTTAATTACGTAAGATTATTTTAAATGTTACTTTGTAATACACATAAAAAGCATTTCATTGGAAGATAAAATTCATAATATTATTTCAATTCAAGATTTTAGTATCTCATTTAACAAAGGAGAATTTAAAGCATTAAATCGAATCTCGTTTGATATACAAAAAGGAAAAACGCTTGGCTTAGTTGGAGAGTCTGGATCTGGGAAATCGCTATGTTCATTAGCCTTAATGGGACTACTCCCTAAGAATGCAGAAACAAATAACGGGAAACTACTTCTAAATTTCCATAACACTACTATTGATTTAAACCAAACTTCAGAACTAAATCTTCGAAGACTCCGAGGGCGTTCCATCTCTATGATTTTTCAAGAGCCCATGACCTCGCTAAACCCCTCTTTAACATGCGGTTACCAAGTGGCGGAAATTATTCAGCAACACAGCAAAAAGAATAATAGTCAGTTAAAACAACGAGTTTTAGAGCTTTTTGAGGAGGTAAAATTACCAAGACCCGATAAAATATTTACAAGCTATCCTCACGAAATCTCTGGAGGACAGAAACAGCGAGTGATGATTGCAATGGCTATTGCCTGCAAACCAGAATTATTAATTGCCGATGAACCAACAACTGCTCTAGACGTTACTGTTCAGAAGGAAATATTGAAGCTCCTTTCCGAACTACAACTTAAATATAAAATATCCATCCTATTTATCACTCACGATTTAGGAGTAGTTAATGATATTGCCGACCAGATTGTAGTTATGCACAAGGGAATTATTATTGAAAAAGGTCGAACAAAAGATATTTTAGAAAATCCTAAGGAGGCCTATACTAAAGGACTCCTCGCTAGCAAACCGCCTAATAACAAGCGACCTGAAAGGCTACAAACAGTAGCCTCTTTTTTAGACCAAAACACGCATACCTTTAGACTTATTAGTACGGAGAAGCGCCAGCAAAATCATAAAGAAATATTTAACCAGCAACCTGTTCTTCAAGTTAAAAATATTGAAACTACTTTCGTTATAAAGAAAAATATTTTTGGTAAAGTCACGCAAAAATTAAAAGCTGTCGACCGAGTTAGTTTCGAGCTATACAAGGGGGAAACTCTAGGATTAGTCGGCGAGTCTGGTTGTGGAAAAACAACTTTAGGCAGAACAATATTGCAACTAGAAACGGCTTCTGA
>JAMOQL010000275.1 GCA_027064025.1 Bacteroidales bacterium | reverse complement strand
TAATCCACTTACAGTTACGCTTTCAGAAAATACTACTTTTTATTTAGAAGGTGAAGATGGGAGCTGCGAAGGTACAAACACAACACAAATTACAGTTATGGCTTATCCTGTAGCAACAGCCAGCCCCGACACTATTTGTAGAGGAGATTCTGTATTTTTAAGCATCAATTCTAATTATGCTTTCGAATGGCTCAATCTACCTTATGGTCTCGATCCCTTTAAACCATATCACACTGTTGCCCCTACTCACTCTATTACATATCAAATCAGTATAGATAATGGATTTTGTCCAACATTAATAAAAGATGTTCCTGTAATTGTTCATCAATTACCTACGGTAAATATCTTTGTACAAGATAATCCTATTTGGGGAGGAGAATTTACAACACTAACAGCAAATGGGGCAGTATCATACAAATGGATTCCTATGGATGATTTAGCATCACCATACGAAGAAAGTACAATTGCAAATCCTATTTTTACAACTTTTTATACCGTAACAGGAACCGATGCTAATGGTTGTTCAAATACAGACACTTTAACTTTAGAAGTTCAACACAATGATGTTTTATATGTTCCAAATGTTTTTTCGCCAAACAATGATGGACAAAATGATATTTTATACGCTAGAGGAACTGGGTTTAGGAATATCTATTTTGTCGTTTACGATAGATGGGGCGAGATTATCTTCGAAACTGAAGATCCAACAGTTGGTTGGGATGGAACATTTAAAGGCGAAAAATTAGATCCTGCCGTTTTTGTTTATTACGTAAAAGCTGTCTTCTGGGATAGTAAAGAAATTAAACAGCACGGAAGTGTAACACTTGTTAAATAAGGAGACAAAAGATGAAAAATATAAAAATAATAATATTGACATTATTTTGGGCTTCTATTTCATTTGCTCAAGATATGCACTTTACACAAATAGATCAGGCAGGACAATTTATTAATCCAGCAATGCTTGGCTCTTTCGAGGGTGACCATAGAGCGATTCTAAATTATAAATCGCAATGGGCATCAGTAATAAATCCATATAAAACGATGGCTGTTCAGTATGATGGCAGATTTTCTGGGAAACGCTGGAATTCTGACATACTAACCTTTGGTTTATCATATGTAAGCGATGAAGCTGGCGAAGTCTCCATTAAATCAAAACAGTTTAATTTGGGTGTTGGATATATTAAAACTTTAAATAAACAACACTCTATTTCTGCTGGTTTTCAATTAGGATGGGCAAGTAAAGGTATTGACCAAACTTCTGCACAATGGGATAACCAATATGACCCATCGGTACAAGGTGGATATAATTCTGCATTAGGTTCTGGAGAAATAATGAATTATGAAAATAATTTTTCTTATTTAGATATGAATTTTGGTTTACTCTGGCGTTATACTCCTTTCCGTAATTTAGGATTAGTTACAGGTCTATCAATCTTTCATATTTCTCCAATAGAACTAAAATATATTGATGGAAATACCAACGTAATGAGTAGAAGATGGAATGCTCATATGACACTTATTAGAAGAATAAATGGTTCAAATGTCACCATTCTTCCTTCTGTGCTTTTCATGAATCAGGGGGCGACACATGAAACTCTTTTAGGTTTTAAAATAAGGTATGCTCTAGATGAAAGCTCAAGACATACTGGAGCTGTTCAAGATATGTATTTCGAAATTGGGGGGCAATATCGAATTGGAGATGCTTTCATCTTTACTTTAGGATATGCATGGCGTAATTTCCAATTCAGAGCTGGTTATGCACTAAATACCTCCAAATTATCATTAGCAACAAAAGGAAATGGAGGTTTCGAAATTTCATTAGTATACACAACTCCTTTTAAACGAAAATACAGAGGAAATACAATGTATTAAAAAAGAATTTATATATCCAAAAAGGTTCTGAAAAATCACTTAAGTCCACGGGCTATTAATCTCTCATAAGTGTGAAGTGACTCGATTAGTCGGGTCACTTATTTTAACAGAAAATAAATATTATGCATAGAAAAAATTTATTACTGCTTATAACATTATTATTTATAATAAATGGGTTCTCTCAAAATACTCAAGCACAAAAAGACAGCATCAATAAAGCATGGAAATTAACTTTAGAAAAAGAGAACCGTCTTCATACAAAATCTTATCAAGATACCATAATACAAAATATATGGTGGGCTGATAAATTAATAGAATTTTCATCCGAATTTTCTGATAATAATAAATCGGCTAAGCAAATATTAGGCAAACCTAATGTCATGCCGATTGGTGGAGCATCTAAAATGGCTTGGGCTGTAAAAGAAAAAAAAGGAATTGAACAAAAAGGTGAAGGCAAAATTATTGTAGGATACTCATCTCCAAAAAGAATTCGTCAGATTATAATTGCTGAAAGTTATAATCCGGGGTCCATTAAATATGTAATTATGTATGGAGAAAATGATGAGAAAGAAATTGCTTATGCAAGAACACCTAAAGATATTAAAAAAACATCAAGAATATTAAATATCTTTCTAGATGATTTAAGCACATTCAAAGTTAAAAAGATTGAACTCCAAACATACCCCAATGCCGTACAAGGAAGAAACGAAATTGATGCTGTAGGAATATCAGATAGTAAAGACACTATTCTAATCAGAATTAATCGTTTACCTAAATTAGTCTTTCAATCCAAACCCGAAAGTTTGGGCAAAACCATTAATACTAAATACGACGAAATAGCTCCAATTATTAGTTCTGATGGTAAGTTACTCTATTTTGATAGACGTTTTTATCCACTAAACATGGGGAAACAAGATGACTCTGATGACATTTGGTACTCTAAAAAACTAGAAAATAATACTTGGTCAGAAGCTCAGGACATTGAGATGCCACTTAATAATAATTGGCCCAATTATATACAAGCTGTTATGCCTGATGGTAATTCTGTACTATTGGCAAACGAATATTTAAGATCAGGAGATTTGGCTCCTGGCGTTTCCATATCGCATAAGACAAAAGGAGGCTGGAGTTTTCCTAATGCACAAAGAATTAAAAAATTTTATAATCAATCGCAACATGCCAATTATTTTTTAACAAATGATGGTAGGTTCTTATTAATGGCCATTCAGCAGAAAGATTCACAAGGAGATTTAGATTTATATGTATCTAAACGAATTAAGGATAATGAGTGGACTCAACCATTAAATCTCGGCTCAAATATTAACACAATTGGCAATGATTATAGTCCTTTTTTAGCGGCCGATGGTGTTAGTCTATATTTTTCTTCTGAAGGATATTCAGGTTATGGGAAAGCCGACATCTATGTATCAAAACGTATAGATGATTCATGGCAAAAATGGTCTGAGCCAGAAAATTTGGGCCCTGTTATTAATAGTGCAGGAATGGATTCAAAATACAATATTCCAGCAAATAGCGAGTACGCATACTTTTCATCAACTCATAATTCTATTGGTGGAAATGATATTTTCAGGATAAAACTTCCAAAAGAAATAAAACCGGCCCCCGTAGTTATGGTTTCAGGTTTTGTGTTGGATAAAAAAGATAGCTCAGCTCTTGATGCTAGAATTATCGTAGAAAAATTACCAGAGGGAGAGGAAATAGCAATTGCTCGTTCTAATCCAAAAGATGGCTCGTTCAGTTTTATTCTACAACCAAATCAACAATATGGATTTAGAGGAATTGCTCTTAACCATTTCGAAGATAACAAGAATTTGTCTATTGATTCAATAAATCAATATCTTGAAATAAAAAATCAGGATTTATATTTATCTCCAATAGAAATAGGACAAATTATTCGTTTAAATAATATCTTTTTTGAAACAGCAAAATCAATTTTAAAAAAAGAGTCTTTTCCTGAATTAAATCGAGTTGTAAGCTTTCTAGAAAACAATAAGAATATCGAAATTCAAGTTTCAGGACATACTGATAATGTAGGAACCGAACAATACAACTTAAATTTATCAAAAAAGCGAGCGGCTTCTGTAGCAGAATATTTAACAAGCAACGGAATAAATAAAACAAGAGTTGTTTCTAAAGGTTATGGAGAAAGTCAACCAGAAACATCAAACGAAACTGAAGAAGGCAAGCAGATAAACCGTAGAGTAGAATTTAAAATTCTTAAAAAATAGAAACCCACAAAGCACACAGATATAGAATATTGGTGGAGATCTTAAAATGACACTATCCTAAAATTCTCCATTATCTAGTTAAACCTTAAGAACCCTATTTTTTTGAGGTAGTATCCCATAAACTGTGTAAAGTGAAAGTCTAATGGTTCCAAGTTACCGTTAGACTTTTTATATTTATATAACCAAACACAGAACAATGGACAAAGAAGAATTAT
>JAMOQL010000274.1 GCA_027064025.1 Bacteroidales bacterium | reverse complement strand
CCAATGTTGCCAGTTTGTGCCTGGTTTGGAAGATATAATATTCCAATGGTAAGAATAGATAGAATTATTTTATTCATAGTTTATTTGTTTTTATTTTTCGTAAAGATATTAATTTTGATGAATTGTCACTAAAAAAAGAATTCTATATTTGAGGTTTTTAATAAAGATATGAGATATTTAAATTTAATATTTGTATTAATAATATTTTCGGTGGCGATTACAAAAGGTCAAAATATTAATTATCAAGCTCAAGAAGGCGATATTCTTTTTCAGGATTTGAATTGTGGCGAATTATGTACCGCAATTAAACAGGTAACAATTGGCATCGATTCAGCAGAATTTTCGCACATCGGATTGGTGCAAAATATTGGGGGTAAATGGAAGGTTATGGAAGCCATATCCGATGGTGTAAAACACACACCTTTGTTAGAATTTTTTAAAAGATCGATTGACACAAATGGAAATCCTAAAATTTGGGTGGGTAGAGTAAAAAGTAAATATCGAGCAATTATTCCAATGGTTAAAGAAATAAGTGCCTCTTATTTATACATTCCATACGACGATTTGTTTTTAATGAATAATGGTAAATACTACTGCTCAGAATTGCTTTACGAGCTCTTTAAAAAAGCTAATAATGATAATGATTTTTTTGAATTAGAACCTATGACATTTAAAGATCTGAAAAGTAAACAATTTTTAAAAGTGTGGGAAGAATATTATCAGAAATTAGGAACTCCAATTCCAGAAGGTGAACCAGGAATAAATCCCGCAGGCATTTCACGTTCTTCTAAAATAGAAATTGTTCGAAAATTAGGGATCGTCAGTCGTAAATAAATAACAATCGATTCTTAATAACTTTATTTATTTTCATCTAGTCAGATTAGGTATAGAATTTTAAATATTCGTACTTTTGTAATCTATGCATAGTGAATTTTATCAAGAAGAAGATTTGAAGGGGAGTTTAAGCAGTTTCGAACAATCGCTTAAACGAGATGAGGTAAAGTATTTTGAGGTACACGAATTTGAATTTATAATCGACCACTATTTAACTGTTGGCGATATAGATAATTGCAAGAACGCTTTGCAAAGCGCTTTTAATATTCATCCTAATAGTCATGAAATAAATAAAAGGTTAGCGCAGTTCAATAACCTTGAGGGGCAATTTGATTTGGCTATTAAGCTTATCGAAAACACCTATCGGGCTCATGGTATTGCGAAAGATATAGATTATTATTTAATTCTTGGAGAAGCTTTATTATCTGTTCAGAAACCACAAAAAGCCAAAGAGGCTTTTAATCAAGCAATTCGAATATCGGGAGACGAATATTTTGATATTGTTACGACTGTAGCTGCTTTATATCAGCAAGAGGGTTTTTTCGAACAAGTGATATATCATTTACGAAAAATTGAGCAAGAAGACTCTTCCTTACTTTTCGATATTGCTTTAGCTTATCATAATTTATTCGATTTTGAGAATGCTATTAAATATTTCAAAAGATTTATCCCAACAGCTCCGTTCTCAGTCGATGTATGGTATTATATTTCTAAATCTTATCAAGCAATATTTGATAATATTTCTGCCGAAGATGCTCTTTTAAATGCAATAGCTCTCGACCCAGAAATGATTGTTTATCAATACGATTTAGCAAAAGTATATATCAATCAAGAAAAGTATTTAGAGGCCCTTGAGCTTTATAAAGAGATTTTAAGTAAAGATAAAAATGTAAATCATTCAATATTTTTATCGATAGGTGATATTAGTTATAATTTAGAACAATATGAGAATTCTCTTAAGAATTATGAAATAGCACTGCGCTTGAACCCAGAAAGTTCAGAAGCTTTTCATTCTATAGGTCAAGTTCATATTGAATTAGAAAACTATCATATTGCAAAACAAAATATTCAAAAAGCAATTTCTATTGATGCCTCAAAAGCCGATTTCTTTGTTTCTTTAGGAACGATTAATCAGTTGTTAGGCGATAATCCTTCTGCAGAATATGCATTTATCGAAGCAACTAGAATAAATCCAAGTCTAGAAACAGCGTGGAATTTATTAATAGATTTCTATTTTTTCTCGGAAAAGCCAGAATTATCTTTAAAAACGGCTTATAAAGCTATTCATACATTTGGCAATCAAAATCAATTGCTTTGCAAAATATCGGCTTCGTATTTCGATATGAAAGATAACGAAAAAGGCTTATCTTATTTGAAGAAAGCATTAAATCAGGATCAATCTAGTTCCGATTTCTTTTTGGAATATTACCCAGAAGGAAAACATGAATTATCAATTATGAATCTTATCAATTTATTTGTATAATATGGAAAAATTTCAATTAGTATGTAAGTCTTGTGGGCAAATTACTAAAGATATGTCGGTTTGGTTTGCAAACGGACAAAAATGTTCCTCTTGTGGAGGAAAGTTTGTAAATGTAAAATATAAAGCAAAAGCTTCAAAAATAAAAGAATTAATCGACGCAAATAAAGGAAATTCAGTTTTTGATTATTTTGATTTCTTACCCCTTAAAGATAAAGCAAATATTGTAACTTCTGGAGAAGGTGTAATTCCTGTTCAGCATTGGACTTTTTTGGATCAATATGCAAAAGAAAAATTTGGCGTAGATTGTAAAGTAAATGTTTACAGAAATGATATGAATCCTGGCACAGGAACATTCAAAGATATTGCGGCATCTGTTGCAGCTAGTGTGCTTAAGGAAAATGGAGTTAAACAATTTGCGATTGCAAGCACTGGAAATATAGCATCGGCTTTTTCTTATTATCTAGCCAAAGCAGGTATCTCTTTGGCTGTATTTATTCCTCAAGATTCACTTATGTCTAACGAAGCTGAAATTAGCAGTTATGGACAAAAAGTTTTTCGTGTAAAGGGAGATTATGCAGCAGCCAAAAAAATTGCTGCAGATTATGCAGAAAAACATAATATCTTAATATCTGGGGGAAATATCGACCCAATGCGTGTCGAAGCAAAGAAAACTATGGTATTTGAATGGTTACGACAGATGGATGAATTTCCAACAGTTTACATTCAGGCATTGAGTGGAGGAACAGGACCTATTGCTATTGATAAAGCCATAGAAGATACAAAAGAATTGAGCCTAGTTAAACAGTATCCAAGATATATTATGGTTCAGCCAGATAAGTGTAACCCAATGACTTTGGGTTGGGAAAAAGCAAAAGCAAATAATTTTCCCGATGGTTGGTTAACAGATTACCCTATTATTGATGCTCCAGTTACGAAAGTGCCTACTTTAGCTACTGGTAATCCGGCGACTTTTCCAATAATTGCTGAATTAGTTCACAAAAGTGGAGGTGAGATGGTTACTTTTGATGAGGATAAAATGATAGATGTAGCACGTTTAGTAGCATACAAAAAACAAGTTCGTATAGGACCCGCAAGCACAATTGGTTTAGGAGGATTTTTCCAGTCCCTTAAACAAGGTTTTATAAAAAATGGAGATGTTGTAATGATTAACCTAGGCGAAGGGGTTCGTAGAGCACCTGAATTTATGGAGGAAATGATATATACAACCGAACATGTTTCAGATGTATCAGAATGTAACCCTCATCAAATAGAAAATTACGAAAAGCAATTATTCGAAGCTATAGAAAAATAGATAATTATGAATTCAGATTGGTTTTGGACTATATTTTGGAGTGTTGTTCCTGTATCGGAACTTAGAGGCGCCATTCCTTTTGCACTTTCAAAAGACTTAAATCCCTTATTGGTGTATATTGTGGCCGTTGGTTCTAATGCAATGGCTTTCCCTATTGTTTATTTATTCTTAGGGAGAATACATCCCTTATTTATTAAGAGGGAATGGTATCGGTCTTTATTCGATAAATTTGTAGTAAGAACTAGACGAAAGCTAGAAAAACAAATAGAAAAATATGGGTTTTGGGGCTTACTTATTTTTGTAATGATTCCTCTTCCTGTAACAGGCGCTTATACAGGTTCGTTAGCTGCATGGATATTTGATATTGATAAAAAGAAAAGTTTTTTAGCTGTTGTTTTAGGAGTAATGATATCGGGACTTATTGTAACCACTGTATTTTTATCAGGAGTTAAAGTTTTCGATTTATTTATGAAAACAGTTTAAATCCTGTGCGAACTTAATTTTATACCAATTATTTTTATGAGCCTAAAATGAAAATTATTTTTAGGCTTTTTTATAGTTTTAGTGTCGTATTAAATATTTGATAAGTATTAACTTTTTTCTTCAAAAAATTACAATTTGAAGTGAAAAATAGTCAATAAATATTTTGTTGATATGTTTTGTATTATATTGGTTAATAACCTGTTAGTTGATAATTATTGTTTATAAAAAATAATTGATAGCGATGGCGCTTTGCTGTAGAAATATTATCTTTACAAGCTAACTTATCTAATTAAGATATTCTCGAAAATTAATTAAATGAAAAAATATATATATTTATTATTATTTGTTTTAACAGCCTTAGTGTCCATGGGGCAGACGCAGACGGGTTATGTTGAAGTGAAAGGTAAAGTTAAGCATAATGGTAAAGCTTTGGCTGGAGCCGAAATAAGTATTTATCAAAATAATTCGAAGATTAAAACTGTTAAAACATCCTCTAATGGGAAATTTATTTTATCATTAAATTTCGATAAAGATTACGTATTAGAATTTTCTAAAAAGTCGTTTGTTTCAAAAAAAGTTGAATTTGATACTCATGTAAACGAGAAGCAATACGTTTGGCCGTATCCTTTTACTATCGAATTATTTTCTATGATCGATGGTTTAGATATTTCGGCAATGAAAGATCCTGTAACTAAGATTGCGTACAGTAAGGATGAGGGTGATTTTGTTTTTGATATTCCATATACTAATGGAATGAGAACTAAAATGAATATTATTCAAAATCAAATTAAAACTTTGAAAAAGAATGCGTATTCATCTAAAATTGCAGTAGCAGATAAAAAATTTAGAGAGAAAGAATATAAAGAAGCCATTGCTTTATATGAACAGGCTATTGATATTAATCCGTATACAGATTATCCCGACGATCAGATTATGGAGTGTGAGCGTAGGTTAGATAATGTTGAAAATGAGCAAATAGATTACGATAAAGCAATTGCAAGTGCTGATGCTTATTTGAAACAAAAGAAATACGAAATCGCTAAAAAAGATTATCAAAAAGCTAAAGCAATTAAACCATCAGAAAAATATCCTAAAGATAAAATCGCTGAAATTGAAGGATTGTTGGCTGTTAGCAAAAAGAAAGAACAAAAGCTTAAATATGATAATATCATAAAAAAAGCAGATGCTTTAATGGCTAGAGAGGATTACTCAAGTGCGAAGGGAGGGTATAAGGCAGCATTAAATATTGTTCCTACGGCAGAATATCCAAAAGGAAAAATAGCAGAAATTGATGCGCTTGTGGCCGAAAATGAACATAATGCAAAAGTATCTGCTCAATATGCAGAAAAGATTGCAGAAGGAGACCGTTTGTTGGCAAAGAGAGAATATCAAATTTCTAAAAACGCTTACCTCGCTGCATCTAAAATAAAGCCCAACGAAAAATATCCACAAGATAAAATTAAAGAAATTGATGGTCAGATGGCTAATATGAAAACTGACCAGGATTACGCCAAAAAGATTCAAGAAGCAGATGCACTTTTAGCCAAAAAGGAATTGAAAATAGCTAAAGATTCTTATAACGCAGCGCTTCAAATAAAATCTACAGAATCATATCCCAAAGAAAAAATTAGAATTATTGATGCACAATTAGCTCAATTAGCAAGTAAAAAAGAGTTAGATAAAAACTATTCTAATTTTATTAAACAAGGAGATAGCGATTTATCTAATCGTAATTATATTGCTGCAAAGTCGGCTTATCAGAAAGCTTTAGACTTAAAAGGAAAAGAAAAATATCCACAGGATAAAATTAAGGAAATTGATGGTTTATTAGCGAAACAAGCTGCTGATAAATCAAAAGAGGAGCAATATGCTAATTTAATTAAGCATGCAGATGCTAGTTTTTCTCGAAAAGAATATTCACAAGCGAAATTGGCTTACCAAGGTGCTTTAAAGATAAAACCAAGCGAAGCTTATCCTAAAACTAAGATTGGAGAGATTGATTCTGCTTTAGCT
>JAMOQL010000273.1 GCA_027064025.1 Bacteroidales bacterium | reverse complement strand
ATGTATGACAGATTATTTGCGATTTCTTTGGCTAAAGTACTTTTCCCACAAGAGGAATGTCCATCTATAGCAATTATTATTTTTTTTACCCCCACTTTATATTATTTTTTAATAGACAAATTTACATGATTGAAATTGATAGTTGTTAATCTATTGATGAATTTTTTTAACAAAAGAATTAGAGTGTTATATTAATTTATTAGTTTTTCGTAAATTTTTTTTACACCGATTGATGCTTTATCTTTGATATGTGTAAAAAATATTGTGGAGTTTATCTCATTTGGGTCAATTAAATATATAGGGCAATTTTTTTTCACATACGATAATAAACCTGCGGCAGGATAAACGTTTAATGAAGTTCCTATAACGATAAATATTTCAGCAGTTTGGGTTATTTTTATGGCTTGTTCTAGCATAGGAACCTCTTCGCCAAACCAAACTATATGCGGGCGTAATTGGGATCCTTTTTCGCATAAATCGCCTTCTTTTAGTTCCCATCCATTCAGATCTTTAATTATTGTATTATCGATAGTACTTCTTACTTTTTTTAGTTCGCCATGTAGGTGTAGTATTTTAGAACTTCTTGCTCGTTCGTGTAAATCGTCAACATTTTGAGTGATGATTTTGACATCAAATTTTTCTTCAAGCTTGGCTAACAAATAATGAGCCTTATTAGGTTTTGTTTCTAATAGTTGTTTTCTTCTTTGATTGTAAAAATCTAATACTAAAGATCTATTTTTACGCCATCCTTCAGGGCTTGCTACTTCAGTAATTTTGTGTTTTTCCCACAGACCTCCCATATCACGGAAAGTATTAATTCCACTTTCTACAGAAATTCCTGCTCCTGTTAATACTACAATTTTTTTCATAGGGATATATTTATAAGTTTTGGTACATCGATAATTATTTTTTCTTTAAATTTAGAGAAATTTTACTAGATGCAAATGTTTAAGATTTATTTTATTATTATCGCTTTATTTTTTTCGTTGCAAAATTCTTTTGCTCAAACAGAACCTATTAGGAAAAATGTATTGTATTTAGAATTGGCTGGTTCAGGATTATTATATTCGTTTAATTATGATAGATTATTAGTTGTAGATCGAACATTAAGGTTTTCTACAACTCTATCTACTTGGTTTATTCCTGCAATTGAGTCTATGTCTGATTTTAATTATATGGTTGGGACTTCTCTAGGATTTAATACATTATTGGGTACAAAAAAGCATTTTGCCGAATTGGGTATAAATCTCGCATATATGAGTATGCAGGATATTGACGATAATAATTTTTATACTTTTTATTTACCAATTCGTATGGGGTATCGATATCAAAAAAACGAAGGGGGATTGTTTTATAGAGTATCTTTTATGCCCATTATCCCAATTATTCAAGACCAAGATGTACAAATTTTATATCCTGTAACACCTCATTTTGCATTAGGAATTGGTTATTCTTTTTAAGATTTTTTTATTCGAGATTTTTTCTTAAATCAATAATCTTGTCATTAATTTGAAACACTTTTTCTACACTAAAGTCTTTCTTGTATTGAACAATAAAGATAGAATGATTCATTAATCCTTTATTCGCCTTTTGGAAATCAAATCCAAAAATAAGATGTTCAGTTTCGAAATCTTTTAGGCATCTGAAATTATCGAATTGATAGAAATAGCTTGTGAAGGCAAAAGAAATATCGTAGGCATAAAATGAGTATTTAGAAGGTTCAATATTATAAATAGTTCTGTATTTTTTTATAAAAATATTGACATTGGGATTATGATAGTCGATAAATTCATTTGTAAATAGTAAGGTATTTAGATTGTGATAATAGCTTAGATCTATATTATCGAATTTTATCCATTTTGGGCGTGCAATTAACTGAATGTCGAAATCTTCTGATTGATTATTTAATTTTGTAAATACATTACTTACAAATGCTTGATTATCGGATAAAATTACAACTAAGTTGTGTTTGTTCTTATTAAGGAATGGTTTGAAATTAATTTTTTTACTATTTGGAAAAATAAGTTCTTTAAATGTATTTACTGTGTCTTTTCCTAAGAGTTTCAAGGTTTTGTTAAAGCTTTGTTTAAAAGGGTTTGCAATAACTAAATCGTCTACAAAACCAGAGTGTACAAAGAATATTTGAGAACTATCATTTTGTATAATAAACTTTATCATTTGATCTGTAAATACTTGATTGCTAGGAAATATATCAATAGAATATGTGGAATTTTTTACAATTCCACTTTCTTTAATAATTGGATTTATCATAGGAATGGACAAAGAATCGGTTGCTCTTTGAACAATCTTAAAATTCTCTTTATATACAGGCCCAATTATTAAATCTAATTCTCGGATAATACCTTGTTTTAAGATTCGTTTTAGTTCATTTGAATCTCTTTTTGTGTTAAATACATGAATATTTAATTTCTCGCCATTGGCTTTTAATTGTTCTATAGCCATTAGGAAACCCTGATAGAATTCTAGGAATGGTTTGTTCGAAATTTTAGGTTTTTTTTGTGAGTTACTATTTTTTTCGTTATTAAAAACGGTTTTGTCTATTTCGAAGGGTAAGAACAATCCGACTTCCATAGCAGTGGTTCTATTATTTATTATACTGTCGCATGGTTTATTGCTATCTAAAAGACTTGCTCCATCATAATACATAGTATCTATAGGAATGTATAATGCTTCTTTAATTATTTTTTCTCTTCCTGGAATAATCAATTTTTGTCCTTTTTGCAAGCCGTCTTTTTTAATAATTGGATTGGCCTCAATTAAAGCATCTTGAGTAACATCAAATTTTTTGGATAGAGCATAGAGCGTATCTTTTTTCTTAACCTTATATTTTTTATTATCTGTAGATAGGGGTTCTTTTTGTTCTGATTTATTCTCTTCTAATGGGATTTTTATTTTTTGATTTATTTTATAACCATTTTTAACTTCTGGATTGATAGCGAAAATACTTTCTTGAGTAACATGATACATTTTCGAGATGGAGTAAATACTTTGTCCTGCCTCAATAATATGTATTCTATATTTAGACGTTTCTACAATTGGTTTTTTAAAAGGAATCTTTAATTCTTGTCCAGGTTTAAGCCCATCGAAAACTTGAGGATTATTTTCCAGAATCTCTTTTTGTTCTACATTGTATATTTTTGTAATCGAGAACAGCCCTTGCCCTTGGGTTACTTTGTGAATATAGAATTTTTCACCATCTATCCATTTAATTATGGTAGAACGACTATTTTCTTGTGCAAAAATAGAAATACTGATTAGTACTAGAAATCCAATAAAAACTATAAATCGTTTACTCATTATTCTTTTTTTTAATCCCTTTCAGGATATTTAATTTATCGATGCTTACATCGAGTTAATAAAATTACATTTTAATATACTTCGTATACTTTACATAGAAGATATTGATTATTTTTATTTATTAACTCCTTATTGAAGTTAATTGAAGATTAATTGCTTTGCAAAGTAAAACAAAAATACGCATAGCACAAATTCTATGCAATTTTGATAATTGTTGCAAAAAGAGATTATAATTCCATCGTCATTTGAGATTTATCTTCAATATCTTGGATTGGTGAATCTTTTTTTGTTTCTCGTGTATTTGTGCTTTCATTTTCTTCTTTTTTTTCTTCAGGTTCATCGACAGGAATGGGTTTCAACCAATTAAATTTCTTTATTTTATTAGTTGTAATTCGTTTCCCTCTTGCTGATGCGCCTTTGATAGAAATAAATTCTTCTACATTAATTATTTCGGGTTCTTTATCGGTATCTTTTCCTCCAAAAACAACTTTTAAGATGGGTTTTCTATCAAACGATATTTCAACAAATTTAGATTTTGGATGATCAGAAATTAATAGGGTTTCTTTATCATTGGCATCAATCTCGAAACGTTTAAGGTAATATTGTTTGTGTTCTCCATCGAAATGAATAACAGAATAATATTTACCTTTTTTGAATTTTTCTATTAATAATATATCTTCAGTAAAATGATTAGTTAGCGCAAAACTACTGAGTCTGTATTTTCCTTCTTTACTGATAATAAGAATCTTATCTTCTCCCATGAACTCGCCAAGGAAAATGCCTCTTTGGTCTACGTTGAGCCGTTTTACAGCTTCATCGTACCATATTTTTCTACCTCCAAGAGTTGAGACTCCTTTTTCTTTTAATACTACTTTATGTACATCATTTTTCGATAGAATATTTCCCTGCGATTGTCTACCTTTTATTGCAAGTTTACCAAAATCAAGTTCAAAAATTAACTTTTTAAGTTTTGGTCTTGGTTTAAGATAAACTTTTAAGATTTCTGCTTCTCCATTAGGATTGGCTGTGAAATAGAGTAGGCGAGAACCAGGAGTCCCTTTAGTAACGGTATATTCTTTATCGCGGGTAATACTGTTTACAGCAAAACGTTTCATGTATGCATAGCCGCCTTTCCCATCTCTATAAACAGCATTGTAAATGGTTCTTTTGTCCGACTTTTTAAATACAGCAATATGGATAATATCTTTACCTACAAAGACTTTGTCTGCAACTTTAGAAACCATATATGTACCATTTTTTCGGAAGGCAATAATATCGTCAATATCGGAGCAATTACTAACAAATTCTTCTTTTTTTAAACTTGTCCCAAAGAATCCTTCTTTTCTATTGACATATAATTTTTCGTTTGCGATAACAACTTTAGCCGCTTCTATATTTTCAAAATCACGTATTTCTGTTTTTCGCTCTTTATCTTTACCGTATTTTCGTTTTATATTTTTGTAATAATCAATAGTATAATCAATAAGATGAGCTAATTTTTCTTTAACTGTTTCTATTTCATCTTCGATAGAATTAATATGTTCATCAGCTTTAAAGGCATCGTGTTTAGTGATGCGTTTCATTTTTATTTCTGTCAACAGTTCTATATCTTCTGTAGTTACCTCTTTTCTAAGCATAGGTTTAAAAGGTTCTAAACCTTTATCTATTGTAGAAATAGTATGATCCCAATTTGGACTGTCTTCTATTTGATGATAAATTCTGTTTTCAATAAATATTTTTTCTAGAGATGATTTATGCCAATCATTTTCTAACTCGTTGAGTCGGATTTCAAGTTCTCTTTTTAAGAGTTCTACAGTATTGTTTGTAGAAGACATAAGCATATCTTTTACACCTAAAAACTGCGGCTTTTCTTCTTCAATAACACAGGCGTTTGGAGAAATAGAAATTTCACAATCGGTAAAAGCATAAAGAGCATCGATCATTTGGTCGGTAGAAATACCTGGGTAAAGCTGAATTAATATTTCTACGTCTGCTGCAGTATTATCATCTATTTTTTTAATTTTTATTTTCCCTTTATCATTGGCCGATATTATACTATCTATAAGACTAGATGTCGTTCTACCAAAAGGCAGTTCTGTAATAGAAAGTGTTTTTTTGTCTAGAACTTCGATTTTTGCTCTAACTCTAATTTTTCCACCACGTTTTCCTTCGTTATATCTAGATACATCTACATAGCCTCCTGTTAAGAAATCAGGGTAAATTTCGAAGGGCTTTTCCTGAAGATATTTTATGCAGGAATCGACTAATTCGATAAAATTGTGAGGTAATATTTTAGTAGATAATCCTACTGCAATACCTTCTGTACCTTGTGCAAGTAAGAGTGGGAATTTAACAGGAAGAGCAATGGGTTCTTTATTACGACCATCGTAAGAAGGTGTCCAGAAAGTAGTTTTAGGGTTGAATACAACATCGAGTGCAAACTTAGATAAACGAGCTTCTATATATCGTGCAGCTGCGGCGCGATCTCCTGTGAGAATATTACCCCAGTTTCCTTGCATATCTATTAGTAAATCTTTTTGACCTAATTGAACCAATGCGTCACCTATAGAAGCATCCCCGTGAGGGTGAAATTGCATCGTATTACCAATAATATTGGCTACTTTATTGTAACGTCCATCATCTAAACGTTTCATTGAATGAAGAATACGTCTTTGCACGGGTTTTAATCCATCGTAAAGGTGAGGAACGGCTCGTTCGAGAATTACATAAGAAGCATATTCTAAAAACCAGTCTTTGAACATTCCGCCCAATTTTGTTATTTTTACTTCTTCAGTATTTTGTGGTAATTCTGTAGTTTCTTCTATGTTGTTAATTTCTTCAGACATATTTTTTAATTATATTTCTTCTTCAATTTTCAGGTTGTTAACTATAAACTCTTGTCTATCAGGTGTGTTTTTTCCCATATAAAATTCCAAAAGGTGTCCTATATTGTCGTATTTTTTTAATGTTACAGGGTCTAATTTTATATGTTCTCCTATAAATTCACTAAATTCTTTTGGCGAAATTTCTCCTAATCCTTTGAATCGAGTTATTTCGGCATTTTTACCGATAACATTTATAGCATTTTGTTTTTCTTCATCCGAATAGCAATAGAATGTTTTTGTTTTGTTTCGGACTCTAAAAAGGGGTGTTTCTAGAATAAACAGATGTTTGTTTTTAATAAGGTCTGGGAAAAATTGCAGAAAAAAAGTGATTAATAATAATCGAATATGCATACCATCGACATCGGCATCGGTTGCAATAATTACTCTGTTGTATCGGAGGGTATCTAGACCATCTTCTATATTTAGGGCTGCTTGGAGTAAGTTAAATTCTTCGTTGGTATAAACGATTTTTTTGGTTAGACCGTAAGAATTAAGAGGTTTACCTTTAAGCGAAAAAACGGCTTGGGTTTGTACATCTCGAGCTTTGGTAATAGATCCTGAGGCCGAGTCGCCCTCAGTAATAAATATTGAGGATTCTTCTTCTCTGTCTTTATTGGTACTAAAATGAATTTTACAGTCTCTAAGTTTTCGATTGTGTAAACTAACTTTTTTGGCTCTTTCTCTTGCTATTTTTTTAACTCCAGAAATAGCTTTACGTTCTTTTTCTGAAGCAATTATTTTATTGTAGAGAATTTCGTTAAGGTCGGAGTTTTTATGCAAATGATTATCGAGATTCTTTTTAAGAAAATCGATAATGAAGTTACGAATAGACCGACCTCCAGGTTCCATTTCTTTAGAACCTAATTTTGTTTTAGTTTGAGATTCGAAAATGGGTTCTTCAACTTTTAGGTTGATTGCTGCTACTATTGACGTTCTGACATCGGAAGGGTCGAAGTTTTTGTTGTAAAATTCTCGAATTGTTTTTACAATACCTTCTCTAAAGGCAAGTAAATGTATACCCCCTTGGGTAGTATGTTGTCCATTTGTAAAAGAATAATATTCTTCGCCATAATGATTTCCATGGGTAATAGCAATTTCTATATCTTCTCCTTCTAGGTGAATAATAGGATATAGCGGTTCTCCATTCATATTCTCGTTGAGAAGGTCTTGAAGCCCATTTTTTGAATGAAAACGAGTTCCATTTAGTATAATGGTTAGGCCTGCGTTTAGATAGACAAAGTTTTTTATCATGCTTTCGACATGATCCATTAAATAATGGTATTTATTAAAAATAGTTTCGTCAGGGGTAAAACTTACAAAAGTTCCATTTTTTTCTTTTGTGGGAATAATCTTAGATTCTTCTATTAATTCACCTTTTTCAAAGTGTACCCATTTTTCTTTATTCTCGCGATAGGCAGATGTTTTGAATTGAGATGATAAAAAGTTAACAGCTTTAGTTCCGACTCCGTTTAATCCAACAGATTTTTTGAAAGCTCTACTATCATATTTCCCTCCTGTATTCATTTTAGAAACTACATCGACTAATTTCCCTAAAGGAATACCTCTACCAAAATCTCTTACGGTAACAAGTTCATCGGAAACGTGAATGTCAATAACTTTTCCAAAACCCATCATATATTCATCGATGGAGTTGTCGATGACTTCTTTTAGTAAAACGTAAATACCATCGTCAGCAGATTTTCCATCGCCTAGTTTTCCGATATACATTCCTGGTCGGGAACGTACGTGTTCAATAGGACTAAGTGATTTTATATTATCTTCGGTATAACTGACATTCATTTTGTTTGGTTTTAAAAGAGTCTTTACTAAATACTTTTTCTCAATTACAAAAATAATAGTTCAATCTCTTGAAATTTGTAGCTTTTAAAAATATTATCAACAAAAAAATCAACAAAAAAGCCTTTCAGAAATTAATCTGAAAGGCTTGATTTATTTGTTATGTAAATATTATTTGTCTTCGCTAATTGTATAATCGAAATATTCCATAATAGGATTGGATAAAATATTAGTACTTAAATCCTTAACTTTTTTCTCAGCTTCGGATTTATCTTGTGCTTGTATGTTTAAAGTGATATGCTTTCCTATTCTAACATTTTCGACAGTTTTAAAACCAATATTATGCATGGTACTTGTAACTGCTTTTCCTTGAGGGTCTAATAATACCTTTAGAGGCATAACGTCAATTTCGACTTTGTAGTTCATAGTTTCTGAATTTTATTCTGATTTTCTAAATTTTACTATTATACTGTATATGATGGACAAAAGTATATAAAGAAAAATAATTATAGGTAGTGCTTTGGCAAGAATATAAAATATTTCTCTAAGAAATAAGAATGGTCTTACGGCAGTAATTAATGACCATAGAAATTCGGCATCACAGTTTCCTGAATAAAATAGAAGGACTAAGATTATTCCTAAAAATATAAATCGAATTCCATTGTCTCTCAATTTTAAATTTTTAAACTTGAAAGAAAACATCGGAATTGGAGATACTAGAAAGAGAGAGGATGCGATAATAATCCCTAATAATATATTCTTATTATAAATTAAAAAAAGTACTGGGTCGAATGGGTTGATAGAAGAAATAATAGGAATAGAAGCAAAGAATAGAGCGTTTGCTGGGGTAGGTAAACCTATAAAAGAGGTGGTTTGACGAGTATCTATATTAAACTTTGCTAATCTTAAACCTGAGAAAATAGGAATCAGTAATACCGAAAAAAGATAAAATAATTTGTAGGTTTCTAGATTGCTAGGATATAGTGTATCAATAAGTAAACTCGACTTCATAACGTGATAAACAATCATAGCAGGAGCCAAGCCAAAGCTAATCATATCAGCTAAGGAGTCTAGTTGTTTACCTAATTCAGAATAGGCATTTAAGAGTCTAGCTGTCATTCCGTCTAGAAAATCAAAAACTGCAGCAAGCAATATTAGATAACCGGCTTGTGTGGTAAGTCCTTCAAAAGTAAAAATAATAGATAATCCTCCTGCGGCAATGTTTAATGAAGTAATAAAATTTGGAATGTAATTTTTAATTCTAATCATTTGATACAATTTTTCCTATAAAATGTAGTTTATGTTAACGAAGATAATAATATAATTGTTTTAAAAAATTATCTTTACAAAAATTTATGTATTATTAATTTAAATGGTGATAAGACGTAAAGTTAATTTAGAATATTTTTGTTAATTATATAGAGTGTATATCAGGTGATTATAAATAAGAATAGAAGCGGAAATAAAATTATTAATCGTTTTGCTGTTTCAGTAGCTTTGTTACTTTTCTTTTTTAGTGGGAATATATTACAAGCACAAACAAAATATAGCAACGAATTTTTGGCAATAGGTGTTGGTGCTCGTTCTTTGGCAATGGGAAATAGCACTGTTGCTAGTGTTAATGATGTTACTTCTGGCTATTGGAATCCTGCGGGACTTACAAAAATAAAGTCGGATTGGGATATTGCCTTGATGCATTCGGAATATTTTGCGGGTATTGCTAAATACGATTACGGTGCTGCTGCTTATAAATATAGCGATTCTCTAGCTTTTGGTCTTTCTATTATTCGTTTTGGAGTTGACGATATTCCTAATACTTTGGAATTGGTGGATGCAGAGGGAAACTTACGCTACGATAGAATCACATCTTTTTCGGCTTCTGATTTAGCTTTCATTTTTACGATGGCCAAAGTTTCCAAAATAAAAGGGCTTAGATATGGAGCAAATGTAAAGGTGATTCGAAGAACAGCAGGCGATTTTGCTTCGGCTTGGGGATTTGGTTTAGATATTGGGGCTCAGTATCAATATGGTAATTGGGATTTTGGTGCTAGTGCTAGAGACATTACTTCTACATTTAATGCGTGGAGTTTTAATACTACAGATTTAAAAGAGGTTTTTGAAATGACTGGTAACGAAATTCCTGAAAATTCGATAGAATACACTATGCCAAGATTAATATTAGGAAGCTCGTATCATAGACATATCTATAAAGGGTTCTCTGCAATGGCAGAACTAGGCTTAGATGCTACTTTCGATGGAAGACGAAATGTGCTTATTAAAACTGATTTTATGAGTATGGATCCTCATATGGGATTAGAGTTAGATTATAAAAAAATTGTTTTTTTAAGAGCTGGAGTTAATAACATTCAAGAAGCTCGTACTTTTGATAACAAAAAGGAAATGACTTGGCAGCCTAATATTGGAGTTGGAATTCATTTCTGGAAATTAACTCTTGATTATGCTTTTACTGATGTTGGAGATGCCTCCGTGGCCTTATATTCTCATGTGTTTAGTTTGCGTCTAGCTATTTCTAGACCTGTGCAAGAATCAACTCGGCTGTAAATGATTGACGATTCTCGTTTTATTATTGTTGCAGGTACAGCAAGGAATGTAGGTAAAACCACTTTGGTTTGTGATATTATTCGAGAAAATTCTAAAAAAAATATTATTGCCTTAAAATTTATTACTCTTAAATCAGGAGGTTTTAAACATCAGCATCATTCAGATGTGGAAACCTATTCAATAATTCAAGAAAATGACTTATCGGTTGAGAAAGATACTGTGAAAATGCTTAAAGCTGGAGCCAATCAATCATTTCTTATCATCTCGAAAGAGGAATATATAGGGGAGGCTCTGTTCCAATTTATGAATCTAGTAAGAGCTGATGATTTTGTGATAGTGGAATCGGCTACGTTACGGAATTTTATCGAGCCAAAGTTATTTATTATTGTTGATAGAAATGGTGTAGAAAGTAAAAAAGAATATATAAAAGAATTATTGCCTTTGGCAGATTATTTTCTCGAAGACTTGAGTCAAAAAGAAATGATAAACGAAATATTAATGGCAAGTAGATAGATGGAGGAAAAACGTTTAAATAAAGCCATATCAGAAACGGGATACTGTTCGCGTAGAGCTGCGGATAAGTTGATAGAAGAGGGACGTGTAGAAGTGAATGGCGTAAAAGTAGGACTAGGAGTAAAAATAATTTCTTCTGATATAATAACGGTGAATGGACAGAGGGTTACGAAAAAGGTTGACAATATTTATTTAATCTTTAATAAACCTGTTGGAATTACTTGTACCACAGATATTAATATTAAAGGGAATATTATTAATTATATTAGTTATCCAGAACGAATATTTCCGATTGGACGATTAGATAAGCCTAGTGAAGGTTTAATATTTATGACTAACGATGGTGATATTGTGAATAAAATTCTGCGTGCTGGTAACTATCACGAAAAGGAATATGTGGTTAGGGTTGACAAAAAGATAAGTCAGAATTTTATCAAGAAAATGGCAAATGGAATACCAATATTAGATACAGTAACAAAAAAATGTAAAGTTACTCGAATCGACGATTATTCTTTTAATATCATTTTAACTCAAGGTTTAAACAGGCAGATTCGAAGAATGTGTACTTATTTGGGATACGAAGTTCGTCAGCTTAAGCGGATACGAATTATGAATATTTCTCTTGGAAAACTTAAAATAGGAGCTTACCGTTCTTTTACCAAAGAAGAATTTGTACAACTTAACAATTTGTTGAAAGGCTCTAGCAAAACAGAAGAAGCTTCTAATTAGTTATTTTAGAATAAATTTTCACAATTTCTTTAGCCTCTTTAACATCGTGAACACGTAAAATATTTGCTCCTTTTTCGATGGCTAAAGTGTTAATTATGGTTGTCCCATTTAAAGTTTCGTCTATATTGTTATCCAATAGTTTTTGAATCATCGATTTTCTAGATACGCCAACTAAAAGTAGTTTTTCGAAAATATCGAAATAATGTAGCTCTTTTAATAATTGATAATTGTGCTCGAGTGTTTTTCCAAAGCCAAATCCTGGATCAATAATAATATCGTGAACTGCAAATTTTTTGAGCTCGTTAATCTTCTGAGCAAAATAATTGATAATGTCCTGAGTAACATCTTTATAAGTAGGTTTTTGTTGCATACTTTGTGGTCGTCCTTGCATGTGCATCATAATATATGGAACTTGTAATTTACCAATTGTTTCGAACATTTTAGTATCAAGCTCGCCTGCCGAAATATCATTAATAATAGAAATATTATATTCTTGAACTGCCCATTTTGCAATTTCAGAACGAAAAGTATCTAGTGAAAAAATGTTTCTTGAGAAATTCTTATTAATTTCAGAAAGTAAAGGTTTTAATCTCGATTTTTCTTCCTTTAAACTTAATAATTGCGAACCTGGTTTCGACGAAATAGCTCCAATATCAATAATATCAGCACCCGAGTTAATCATGTTCTCTATATGCAGAATAGCTTTATAAGTTGTATTAAACCGCCCACCATCAGAAAAAGAATCAGGAGTGAAGTTAAGAATTCCCATTATTTTGGGTTCATTAAATTCAAGTAGTACACCTTTACAATTGATAGATTTCATTATATAATGTATTTAATCCCATTCGAGAAATTTAAATTCTCAATGCTTGTATCAAGTTAATAATAACTACAAATTTACAAGTAAATTTTCTGGTAACAGACAATTAATTAGAGTAATCTATTACCTTTTTTAATCACATCATTATTAGATTGAAATACTTTCTTTATATTTGTGACTTATTATAAATAATTATTATGGCATACAATCTATTAAAGGGAAAGAAAGGAATAATATTTGGAGCATTGAACGATAAGTCAATAGCTTGGAAAATTGCAGAGAAAGCATACGAAGAAGGCGCTGAGTTTATTTTAACAAATGCACCTGTCGCTATGCGTTATGGAGAGATTAAGGAATTAGCAAAACAGTGCAATACAGAAGTTGTACCTGCCGATGCTTCTAGTATGAAGGATATCGAAAATTTACTAGACGTTGCCGAGAAAAAATATGGTAAAATAGATTTTATCTTACATTCAATTGGAATGTCGTTAAACGTTCGTAAAGGTTTACCCTACGATAAAGTAAACTACGATTATTATCATAAAACGATGGATATTTCGGCCATCTCTTTCCATAGGGTAATACAAGAAGCTAAGAAAAGAGACATAATGAACGAATGGGGTTCTATAGTTGCTCTCACTTATGTGGCAGCTCAAAGAACCTTGTACCGATACAACGATATGGCCGATGCAAAAGCAGTATTAGAATCGATAGCACGTAGTTTCGGTTATATGTACGGTAGAGATAAAAATGTTAGAATCAACACGATTTCTCAATCACCAACCATGACCACTGCAGGTAGTGGAGTGAAAGGAATTGATAATCTGTTAGATTTTACAGAACGTATGTCTCCTCTCGGAAATGCTACCGCAGAAGAATGTGCAGATTACTGTATTACATTATTCTCAGATTTAACTCGAAAAGTGACCATGCAAAATCTATTTCACGATGGTGGATTCTCTAGTATGGGTATGAGTGAGCGTGCTATGATGGTTTACAATAAAAGTTTAGAGCAAGAAGAAGAAGAATAGATATTTTTAGTTACAAAAATATATAGATGCCTTTTGAAGTGATACTTTGGAAGGCATTTTTATTTCTGATACGAAATTTTCAGAACCTGTAGAGTTTCGTCTGTAATTTTATATCTATCGTCTATACGTCTGCCAATTATTCCAACAATATCAGTCTTAGACTGAATTATAAAAGTATTTTCCTTATCAATCATAGACACTTTGGAATCGATTAAAAAGTCGCTTATTTTCTTCATCCGATTCATGCCAAGAGGCATGAAATAGTCGCCATGTTTCCAGTTTCTCAACAATAGCGGGAAAGATAATTTATCAATATCCAATGCCATTATTAGGTTAGATTTAGGGATATCAAATTCTTCTCTGTCAATAATTTCGATATTAAGAGCAATGGGCTGAGTGATGCTTTGATTTTCCTTAGCTAAGAATATTTCGTGCTTTTTAGATTTATTTATTTCTGATAATATTAAAGAATCTCTATCTTTTACAATTTGATGCGTTTTTGAAAAGAAACGCTTTCCCGATTCAGCTGTAAGAGCATGTTCAATATCATTAATTGTTCCCGAACTGAAGCCGTAAGGTTTAAAGAACTCATATAAATATGAAGATAGAGGATTGAGTTGTTTTAGTTGTTCGAGATCTATTTTTATTTTATCAGTGAGCTCGATAAATATTTTTGATTTTTTTAAGGCTATCTCATTTTTATATACCTGATTAGTATTTTCTATCCTTTTGATATTTTCAATCATTGTTTTTTTGAAAGACTTCGAAATAGCTATAAACTCAGGAATAATATGGTGTCTTAATTTATTACGGATGTATTTAGTTGATGCATTTGAGGAATCATCTCTATAATTGATATTATTTTTAGACATAAATTCATCAATTGTAGCCCTTGGAATATTTAACATAGGTCGAACGATATTCCCATTTTTGGCACTGATACCACTTAATCCTTCAATTCCAGTTCCTCTAGTCAGATTAATAAAAAAAGTTTCTATAATATCGTCACTATTATGAGCAATTGCAATACAATTAAATTGCTGTTCAACTCTTACTTTCTCGAACCAATTGTATCGTAAATCTCTAGCAGCCATTTGTATAGAGATATTATTTTTTTTTGCATAAGATGAAGTATCGAATTTAATCTTATACAAATCGAGATTCTCTTTCTCAGCAAAATCTTCCACAAATTTCTGATCCTGCTCAGATTCTTCACCTCTTAGGCTAAAGTTACAATGAGCAAGAGCTACGTTATAACCTAAATTCTTTAATACTAGACTCAAAGAAACAGAATCTCTTCCGCCACTTATTCCGATAAGAATATTATCTTCTTCAGAAAATAACTCTTGTTCTACAATATAGTCCTGAATCGATTTTTCCATAATCAATTTTCTTTTTTGATTGAATATAACAAATTTAAGCTAAAATAAATTGTTCATTACTATTTCAAAAAAATAAAAAATGGTAGAATAAAAATGTAATAGAGGCTTTATTTTTGTAGGATAAGAGCAATTAAATTTCATAATAAATGAAAGTATTAAAAAGCATTTTTTTAAGTAGTTTTATTTTAATTAGTATCTCATGGACTCCAGAGGGTAATAAAAGTTTACTTAATGTGGATGAACCTCCATTTTATACCTATTTGTACAATTCGTGGGTCGATTCAGTTATGCAATCAATGACTATTGATGAGAAAATTGGACAACTTTTTATGGTTTCCGCTTATTCTAATAAATCAGAAGCTCATTTTCAGAAAATAGATAATTTGATTATTAATCAACATATCGGAGGGCTTATCTTTTTTCAAGGAGGAGCAGCTCGGGAAATAGATTTAACCAATCGTTATCAGTCGAAATCTAAGATTCCTCTGTTGATTGCCGGTGATTGGGAGTGGGGTTTATCCATGCGACTAGATAGCACCATTATGTTTCCTCGCCAAATGATGTTGGGGGCAATTCAAAATAAGGAATTAATTTATGATATGGGAAAGGAAATTGCTAGACAAATCAAATTGATTGGTGGTCATGTGAATTTTGCTCCTGTTGTCGATATTAACAATAATCCTAATAATCCAGTTATTGGTAGTCGCTCTTTTGGAGAGGATAGAGAGGAGGTTTATCAACATGCCTTACGTTATATGAATGGTTTGCAAGATCAAAATATATTAGCAGTAGCCAAACATTTTCCTGGTCATGGAGATACAGATGTTGATTCGCATAAAGATTTGCCGATAATTTTACATAAACGTGCCCGATTAGATTCTATTGAACTTTATCCTTTCCGAAAATTATTTAAAGCAGGAATGGGAGGGGTCATGGTTGCGCACTTATTTGTCCCAGAATTAGATAGTACAAAAAATACAGCAACTACATTATCGCATAAAGTTTCTACAGATTTATTAAAAGGAGAATTAGGATTTAAAGGGTTGGCTTTTACCGATGCATTAAATATGAAAGGGGTGAGTAAGTTTTTTGCTCCAGGCGAGGTCGACTTAAAAGCTTTATTAGCAGGGAACGATGTGTTATTATTCCCAAAAGACGTACCTACTGCTATTGCAAAAATAAAAGCAGCCCTTAAATCAAAACTTTTAACAGAGAAAGAGCTAAATATTCATGTTCGAAAAATATTAGCTGTTAAATATTGGACGGGAGCTAACCGGTTTAAGCGTATTTCTAAAAAAGATATTGATAAAAAGTTGAATAATCAAGATGTCCTGTTGATGCAACAGCAGTTAATTGAAAATGCACTAACTCTAGTCAACAATAAAAACAGAACATTACCTCTAAGGGGATTAGATAATTTAAAAATAGCCTCGGTTACTATTGGAGATTTTTCTACCAATGAGTTTCAAAAAACCTTAAAGCTATATACTAAGGTTGATGATTTTCAAATGAAGAAATTTGCTTCTGAAAACGAACAGAGAATAATGAAGCAAAAATTATCTAAATACAATCTAGTTATTTTTAGTTTTAATAAAACAAATAGAAGTCCACGAAAAAATTATGGTATTTCTATTCAGTCTATGAAATTTGTCGAGGAATATGCCAAAACACATAGTGTTATTGTAGATATATTTGCTAACCCATATACATTAAAGAAATTCAAATCTTTAGAGGACTTTAAAGCTGTTATTGTGTCGTATAATAACTGGAAAATCACACAAAAATTGTCTGCTGAACTTATTTTTGGAGGAATTCCTGCTCTTGGTAAACTTCCTGTTAGTATCAATACGATGTATCCTGTGGGAACAGGATCTACTTTAAAAAAGGCTACTCGGTTTAAGTATACACTTCCAAAAGATGCAGGTATAGACGAAAGTTATTTATATAAAATTGATAGCATCGTAATAAATTCGATAAGAGAAGGTGCATTTCCTGGCTGCCAAATTTTTGCCGCTAGAAATGGAAAGGTTTTTTACAATAAATCTTTTGGACATTTTACATACAACAAAAAGCAAGTAGTCAAAAACGATGACTTATACGACCTAGCTTCGATGACCAAAATTTTAGCAACTACCGCATCGTTAATGAAGTTGCAAGACAAGGGCTTATTTAATGTAAACGATTCTTTGGTTGTTTATTTGCCCGAGTTGGACAGTACGAATAAATCAGGATTATTGATAAAAGATGTACTTTCGCATCAAGCAAGGCTCAAACCATGGATTCCATTCTATTTACATACTACAAAGGTTGATAGTATTAGAGAAAGAACCTACAAAACTACAGCCCAAGGCAAATGGACGGTTCAAGTTGCTAATAATTTATTTATTGATAGTACTTATAAAGATACTATTTTTAAAGAAATATTAGATTCTAAACTGAGAGCTAAAAAGACTTATAAATATAGCGATCTGGGGTATTATATATTACAGAGAATTGTCGAAAAACAAAGCCATCAGAGTTTAGATTATTTTGCAGAAAAAACTTTCTATAAAGAGATAGGCGCAAATCATATGTGTTATAAACCATTAAAAAAGTTTGATAAAAAAAAGATCGTTCCAACAGAAGAAGATGACTATTTTAGAAATCAATTGATTCAAGGTTATGTTCACGATATGGGTTCTGCTATGCTTGGTGGAGTAGGAGGTCATGCTGGTCTATTCTCGAACGCTAACGATGTAGCAAAAATGATGCAAATGTTTATGAACGGGGGAACTTATGGCGGACGTCAGTTTTTGACAAAAGAAGTTCTTCGTTTATACCAAACCTGTGTAAATTGCCCAAATAATAGAAGAGGATTAGGCTTTGATAAAGCAGAAATGAATCCGAATAAATTAGGTCCTACTTGTGGCGGTTTATCACCAAAAAGTTTTGGACACACGGGTTTTACAGGAACAATGACTTGGGCTGATCCCGAAACAGGAATCTTATACGTTTTTCTTTCGAATAGGATAAATCCTAAAGCCGATAATAAGTTAATAATAAAATTACATACACGTACACACATTCAAAAAGTTTTAAATAATGCGGTTCTTCAATAAATTGAATTGGTTTGAAAAGTCAATATTAAAATATATCTTACTTTTCTTAGTTGTTTTCTTTTTTGGGCGACTAATATTTATCGTCCATAATTTTTCAGATTTAAGCGATGTCCCGAGTTCACAAATCTTTCTATCTTTTATTAATGGGATAAGAATGGATTTATCTGCTTTGTCTTATTTTTCGCCGATAATGTTATTGTTATTCTTTTTGTATTATCAATTCGAAAAAAAGCTTTTCTTACAGTTATTTAAAATCTTGATGAGCCTTATTTTTTATTTGTACTTCACAATTGTAATCGCCGAATTACCTATATATGAAGAGTGGCAAACTAAACTAAACTCTAAAGCTCTATCGTATCTCTCTAATATGACAGAAGTATGGCGTACAGCTACTTTGGGGCAAATTATGGCTACTTTAATATTAGTCCCATTTTTAACATTTCTTTCTGTTTTGTTGATGAATAAATTAATAAAGTCTGATATAAAATTTAAGAGCACTCTAGCTCGGAAATTTGCGATTTTTATTTTTGCATTAGGATTAGGATTTTTAGGAGCTCGAGGAGGATTTTATCAGATTCCACTGAGTGCGAGTGCTGTTTTTTATTCGAACAATAGAACTTTAAATTTTGCAACTGTAAATTCCATCTGGAGTTTAGGATATAGTTATTATAAAGAATCTAGATATGATGATAAAGAAAAATATAAGTTTTATTCAGAAGAAAAATCAAATCAAATATTAAAAGACTTTTATACCCATTCTGTTGTTTCTGACAGTATTTTGAGAATAAAGAACCCTAATATAATTTTAGTTCTGTTCGAGAGTTGGTCAGCCGATTTAGTCGACTCCTTAGACCAAACCTATGGTATTATGTCTAATTGGAGAACGATTCGTAAAGAGAGTCTTAATTTTAATCATTGCTATGCAACAGGTCGGCATTCCGAAGAAGGGATGTTAGCCGTTTTTGCAGGTTATCCATCTTTAGCAAGTTCATATTTAATGGGCTTTACCGATAAGAATGGTCAATTACCGACAATGACAAAAAAATTACAAACCAGAAATTATCAGCAATCCTTCTTTTTTGGAGGCGATTTGGGATATGCTAATATTAAATCGTTCTTTTATCAAAATCCATTTTATAAAATAAATGATGAGATGAATTTCCCAGATACATATTATAAAGGAAAGTTAGGTTATCACGACGATGCACTTTATGGAGAAATGTATAAAGAAACTACAAAAGCCAAAGAACCATTTTTTATTGGAGGATTTACAACAAGTACACATTCGCCTTACGATGTGCCTTTAGATAATCTAAAACAATATACTGAACAAGAAAATGGATATATGAATTCTGCATATTATGCCGATAGTTGTTTAGGTCATTTCTATCGAAAATGTAAAACTCAAGAATGGTTTAAGAATACTTTATTTGTATTTGTTTCTGACCACAGCCATCCGACACCAATTAAGCGTCAGTATTGTTCTGCCGATGATCATAGAATTGTTTTTATGCTTGCCGGTGGTGCTTTGAAAAATGAATATAGAGGTAAAAATATATCTAAAATAATGTCACAAATAGATGTTCCCAATACGGTACTCTCTCAATTAGGATATAATACCAATGAGTTTATTTATAGTAGAAATGTTTTAGATACAATGTACCAACCTTTTGCGTATTTCTTAGATAAAACTTGCGAAGGGACAGTAAATGAATTGGGCTTTGTCCGATATTCTCTAGTTGATGATAAAGTTAGCTTGAATAAGATAGGAGCAAAAGTAGATTCAGTTACATCTATTTCTAAAGCCCTTTTACAAAAGAGTTATACTAGATTTCAAAACTTATAATTGGATTGATTAATTGTCAGTATCCGACTAGCTTAAAGCTATTTTAATATATTTCTCTTATTAATATCATTCTGATATATTACTTTTAGGCACAAAAAAAGCTTGCCATAAATAAATGACAAGCTAAATTTTTTCGAGCTAAAGCTTATTTTACAGAATCAGATAATTCACTTCCTGCTTTAAACTTAACAACTTTTTTTGCTGGAATTTGCATTTCAGCACCAGTTTTAGGGTTACGACCAGTTCTTGCAGAACGTTGTGCAACAGAAAAAGATCCGAATCCTACTAATGCTACTCTATCACCACTTTTAAGTGCTGCACCTGTAGTTGAGATAAAAGCATCTAATGCTTTTTTTGCGTCTGCTTTTGTTAAATCAGCTTTTGATGCCATTGCATCAACTAATTGAGCTTTGTTCATAGTTAAATGTTTATTGATTAATAATAAAAAATTCTTCTACAAATATAGTGTTATTAGTGACTTAGACAAATGTTTTGATAAAAAAATACTATGAATGTTGAAAATTTCTAAGTTGGATTTCTAAAAATCATGTAAAAATTCATATTGTTGATAATCAGCAATGTAAGATTATGGCTTTTGAATGTATTGTAAATCAGGCGTTTAGAAAAATTAAAATTCTGTATCCCTTACTACGTGGGAGTTCTGAAAAATTTATTAAAAGAATGGAAAAAAAGTTATTAACAGCCTAATAAGTGTCAATATCTAGCATCTTTTTGTTGAAATTGATCAGAAAAAGATGGTTAGAAGGGCGGGTAAAGGCTGTATAAAGCCATCTTAAGTACTCTTTGTTGATCATTTCGTCGTTAACATACCCTTGATCTAAGAATACATTTTTCCATTGTCCTCCCTGTGCTTTGTGACAGGTAATGGCATATGCATATTTAATTTGAAGAGCATTAAAATAAGGATTTTCTCTAACTTCCTTGTATCGCTTCTTTTTGGATTTAATATGCGAATAGTCTTCTAATATTTTATAGAAAAGCGTTTTGTTTTCATCGTAACTTAAAGCAGGAGTTTCTGTTTCCAAGGTATTGAGTAATATTTTCACATTAATTTCAATTTCCTCGTAATCGATAAGTCGAATTGTAATATCTGCAAAATCGAATCCATAAAGCTTTTCGTATCCAAAAATACGTGTAATTTCTGCAATATCCCCATTGGCAATAAAATCAATTTCAAATTCATCTTCAGTCCAAAAATAATTATTTTTGACCACCATGATTAAATCTCCCGTCGAAATCCTCTCTTCCTTATATAGAACCGAATTACGTATTCCTTGATTAAACCGATTAGCTCTTTTATTCGATCTGCATACAATAATACTTTGTTCTAGCCCATCTTTATCATAGGCTGTGGTTAAATCGTCAATAAGTGTTTCTCCATTTATAGCTTGTATATCATCAAAATCTAAAGTGTTTATTTTAATGTTAATTATTTTGTCGTCTAATTGATTTCTGAGACATGTAGCATTGTAAAGGATTCCAGAATCTTTTTCTTGTCGGACCACCTGTGTAAGCGTGTTTGAATATACAGGATACATAAACATTTTCATGGCTTCTTGGTCGAGAGCAGGTGAAATGTTCAGTTTTACAGGTGGAAGTTGAGCTGTATCTCCAATAAATATTAATTTACACCGCTCACCACTAAAAACAAAGCTAATTAAATCTTCCAATAATCTTCCCGATCCAAAGGTAGATTGATCGGCGCTGTTATTAGCTATCATCGAAGATTCATCAATAATAAATAGGGTATTCGTGTGTAAATTTTCACCGAGGGCAAAAGAACCAAATCCATCATTTGAACCTTTTTGTCGATATATCTTTTTATGAATAGTATAAGCAATCTTTCCTGTAATCTTATTAATAACTTTTGCCGCTCTCCCTGTTGGAGCTAATAAAACGGTTTTTATTTTGAAATGATTGGTTGCTTTTACAAGACCATCTATCAAAGTTGTTTTCCCTGTACCAGCATAGCCTTTCAGAATATAAATTTCTTGTTTTTCGATATCAAGCGTAAATTGAGCAAGTGTTATTATCGCATTTTCTTGATCTTCGGTAGGCCGATGTTCGAGCTTTTGTTTAAATATTTTAATAAATTCGTCTTGAATCATAGCTTGTAAAAGTAGCTTGTACTTATGGAAACAAAAAATTTCAAAATAGATAATTATCAACGAAATAATGAAAGAACAGAAAAAAAAGTATTAAATAAAATTACTTTAGAGTTTTTTCTATGAAAAATATTTTATTTTTGTAAAAACATATAATTAATAAAGAGGTATGAGTACATTAGTTCTATCACTAGTTATTATTGCAGCAATAGCAACAGTAGTCTTTGTTTTGAAATTTTTCAAAACGAAACGTCCAATTTTCTTTGTAAATTTGGTCTTAGTTTATGTAGCTTTAAGTTTAGGCTATTTTTTAATTTCAGGAATCGAAGCACCTATCAATTTCAAGAAACAAAGAGAATATCGTTACGGTTTTGTTATTGATAGATTAAAAGATATTAGAAAAGCTGAGCTTGCCTATAAAGATGAAAAAAATGTCTTTACGGGTAGTTTTGATACATTAATAAATTTTGTTAAAATGGACTCTATGAGAGTACTTAGGAAAATAGGTACGCTTCCTGATACTTTGAACGAACAAATGGCAATAGATAAAGGTATGATTTTCTCTAAGCTACCTGCTACCGTTTCTAAGAAAATGGCAAAAGAATTATTTAATGTGGAAATTCCATCAGATTTTGAAATTACCAATCCTGCAACTGTTGAAAAAGCAGTAGAAATAGGTTTCTTAATTAGAGATACTGTGAAAATCTCTGTTAGAGATACCGTTTTTGGAGCTAATTATCCAATAGATTCGTTACGTTATGTTCCTTTTTCAGAGAAACATGCCGAATTTAAGTTAGCTGCGGGCGTAATTGAAACTGCATCTAAAATTAAAATTCAAGTTTTTGAGGCTGTTGATACAGACCCTTTCGATCCTAATATGGTTTTACAAGTAGGTTCTCTAGAAGAGGCTACAAACAATGCAGGAAACTGGGAATAAATATTCATGCCTAATAACAATTCTCTAATAGACGAAACTTTAGATTTCAATAAATCGGAACAATATAAATTGTCCATTCTTATTAGTAAGGATGGACTTTCCTTTGTTATATTAGATGCCGTTACCAAGAAGATAATAGCTAAAAAACGACATAAAATTTCAGCTATTGATAATATCAAAGAATATTGCTACTTTGTTGCAAAAAATATAAATACAGAGGAATTACTTAAATATAAGTACAAGAAAATTTATGTTATTTATCAAAGTTATAAATCAATAATTATTCCTTCCGACTTATACTCAGAGAAGCATAACGAAAAATTATTTAAGGTTAATATAGAATTAGATTCTGTCGAGAAACTTCAAGAAAACTTCATTTCTAATCTAAATGCTTATAAATTATTTGCCATTCCAGAATGTATTTTATCATTAATTAATGATAGACTTCCTGAAGCACAAATTATTCATCAATCAGTTCCTATTATTAATCGTGCTTTGACAATTAAGTCGAAGCATACTTTTATTATCAATATAAATAAAGATTTTTTTGATTTTCATATTCTTGATCAGCAAAAATTAATTTTAGATAATTCATTTAAGTATAAAACGAAGGCAGATATTCTGTATTATATACTCTATACAATAGAACAGTTAGGCTTTAATCCAAAAGAGGTTAGTTTACTGGTGTTTTCTTCTTTAGAAGATATTAATGAGACGATAAATTTTTTAAATCAATATTTTGCCAATATTAATAGCCCCGAATTACCAAAACATTATACAAATAGCTATCTCTTTACTAAAGAATTAGTTCAGCAATATTCAGCACAAATACAAGTTTTCGAATGCGAATAATAAGTGGCTCACTAAAAGGGCGAATACTACCAAAAAACTCAAAATTAAAGGCTCGTCCCACTACGGACAAAGCAAAAGAAGCTTTGTTTAATATTTTGAATTATACCGTCGATTACGAAAACCTAAAATTGTTAGATTTATTTTCTGGAACAGGAACAATTAGTTTTGAATTTGCATCGCGAGGCGTTAAAGATATTACGGCTGTCGAATTACGATTCGATCACTACAAACATATTCACCTTGTTAATAGAGAATTGGGAACTGGTGTGAAGGTAATTAAAGCTGATGTTTTTAAATATTTAAAGAAAACTACAGAAACCTTTGATTTAATATTTGCAGATCCTCCTTTCGATATGGAAAACTTTGAGAATGTGCTTTTGGCTATTAGTCAAGCCAATATTATTAATGAAGGAGGAATGCTTATTTTAGAACACGGTCCTCGTGTAAATTTTTCAGAACATCCTAATTTTGTTGAACTTAGAAATTATGGAAAGGTTCAATTTAGTTTCTTTCAATTTTAGATTAAGATTTATCAAAATAAGCTTATCATAAACTTTGTTAAATAACATCCGTAAGCTTGATAAAAATCATTTATATCTAATGCTATTCCTATGATATTTGAATACTTTTGCAAGAAATTTAAAAACTAAAATATTTAGATATATATTGTTATGGATTTAATGTCCCAAATAAAAGAAAAAGCCAAAGGTTTAGACAAAAAAATTGTTTTGCCAGAAAGTTTCGAAGAACGAACTTTAACGGCTGCAAATCAGATTCTTAAAGAAGGAATTGCTAATATCGTATTGATTGGTGCAAAGGATGCTTTACTCGAAGAGGCTAAAAAGTATAATTTAGACTCTGTTGCTAAGGCTATTTTTGTTGATCCAGAAAAAGATCCTAAAATTGATTCCTACGCTAATTTAATGGTTGAGTTAAGAGGAAACAAAGGAATGACGAAAGAAAAAGCTTTCGAATTACTTAAGAATCCTTTGTATTTGGCTACACTGATGATTAAAGCAGGAGATGTAGACGGTGAAGTTGCTGGAGCTAATAATGCTACAGGTGATGTTTTACGTCCAGCATTTCAGTATGTTAAAACGTTACCTGGTATTTCAGTAGTTTCAGGAGCATTTATCATGGTTCTAAAAGATGATACCTATGGCGAAAATGGAATGTTAGTTTTTGCAGATTGTGCAGTTCATCCAGATCCTACAGCCGAAGAACTAGCAGAAATTGCTGTGGCAACTGCCAATACAACAAAATCTATTACAGGAATGGAACCTAGAGTTGCTATGTTAAGCTTCTCCACAAAAGGAAGTGCATCGCACCCAATGGTCGATAAAGTTGTAAAAGCAACAGAAATAGCTCAAAAGATGGCTCCAGAATTTCAGTTCGATGGAGAATTACAAGCCGATGCCGCAATTGTTGAGGCTATTGGAAAAAGCAAAGCTCCAGATAGTAAAATAGCAGGAAATGCAAATGTATTAGTATTCCCAACTCTAGAAACAGGAAATATTGCTTATAAATTAGTACAGCGTTTAGCAGGAGCTGAGGCTGTGGGTCCAATTCTTCAAGGAATGGCAGCTCCTATCAACGATTTATCGAGAGGATGCTCAATAGAGGATATTGTAAATTTAGTCGCAATAACAGTTAATCAATCAAATAAATAGAAATTAATATTAATTATGTCTGATATTAAAATCGAAAAAATCTGTAGTTACGCATTGAGTAAAGATGCAAAACCAAAATCACTTTTTTCAAAAATTGGAGTCATTGGTTGTGGAACCGTTGGCCAAAGTATTGTACGCTTAGTAAGTGCAAGAGGTATAGAAGTTGTATTTATTGAGCGAACAGAAGAGCGTATTCAGAATGCATTTTCTAAATTAGAAGAGAGTTTAGAGTCAATGATTAATCGTTGGGGAATGACTTCTAGCGAAAAAAGAGCTATACTCTCTCGTATCGAAGGAACTACTGATTGTTCTAAATTAAAGGGTTGTGAGTTGGTTTTTGAATCAGTTCGTTCAAAATCGAAAAAAGCAGATGTGAAATTAGTTGAGGAAGTATTTACTCGTATTGAGGAAAATACAACTCCTGATACAATTATTGCTACCAATGCTACTATTCTTGGAGTTACTGAATTGGCCTCTGTACTTAAACATCCAGAAAGAGCAGTTTCGATTCATTTTCTTGTTTCGCAACCAGATGCACCTGTAGTAGAAGTTTCTAAAGGTGTGGAAACGTCAGAAGAAGTTACCAATAAAGTTAAAAAATTTATTAAATTATTGGGAAAAAGAATAGTTCCAATTGCCGAATCTCCTGGTGGTATTTCTGCACGGCTAATTTCTCCATTAATTAATGATGCTTGTCAAATGCTCTTAGAAGGAGTTGCCACAATGGATGAAATTGATGACATGATGACTAAAGGGCTAGGAATGCGCCTAGGACCATTTGCTATTGCCGATAAAATAGGATTAGATAAAATATTGTTATGGTTAGATGGTTTATATTTTGAATTTGGAGACCAAAAATATAAAGCTCATTCAGTTCTAAAAAATCATGTTAGAGCAAAGCATCTTGGTAGAAAATCAGGTAAAGGATTTTATGAATATGATTCTGAGGGAAAACGTTTAAATACACCTACTTATCATCATTTGTAAAATTACCCTAGATATCTAATTATGTTCAATCAAATAATAATTTATCATATAGATGAGCATATTAGAGAAAATGAAATTATTGAGTCTAAAATGTATAGCGGGTTGTCATCAGTTTGAGACGATTAGAGAAGTCAACGCTGAAGTAAAAGAAGTGAAATGTAGAAATTGTGGAAAAGAATTTGGAATATACGCTGGAATTAGTTCATGTATTCCTTTAGATGATGAAATGAGAGCCGTTCATAGTTCATTGATCTTTTCTAAAATAAAATTTCGTAATTAAAAAAAATAATGATTTCGGAAGGAATCTAAAGAAATAAAAAATGAAAGTATTAGTATTAAATTGTGGAAGTTCATCTATTAAATATCAATTATTTAATATGACTGATACCTCTGTATTAGCAAGAGGATTGGTAGATAAAATTGGGATGAATGGAGCTTCGTTAACTAATAATCGAGACGATGGAGATAAAGTCCGTTTAGAAGGTGAAATAATCGATCATCAACAAGGCATTGAATATGTTTTGGGAGTTATAACAAGCTCAGAACATGGATCAATTAAAGAAATATCAGAGATTAAAGCAGTAGGCCACCGTGTAGTTCATGGAGCTGAGAAATTTAATTCTAGTGTATTTATAGATAATGCTGTAATTGATCAAATGGAAAACTGCGTAGAATTAGCTCCTTTGCACAATCCTCCAAACTTAAAGGGAATATATGCAATGAAGGCTTTGTTACCAGAAGTCCCTCAGTGTGGTGTTTTCGATACAGCATTTCATCAAACGATGCCAGATTATGCTTATATGTATGCATTACCATATTCTCTTTATAAAAAATATGGTGTTCGTCGATATGGATTTCACGGAGCAAGCCATAGGTATGTGTCTAAAAAATCGGCTGAGATTTTAGGTGAAAAATACGAAGATTTAAAGATTATTTCATGTCATTTGGGCAATGGAGCATCGATTGCAGCTATTAAGAATGGGAAATCTGTAGACACCTCAATGGGGTTAACTCCTGTAGAGGGCTTAATGATGGGAACTCGAGTTGGCGATGTCGATGCAGGGGCTTTAAGCTTTATTATGAATAAAGAAGAGATTGGAGTTGCTCAATTAAGTACAATAATGAACAAGCAATCAGGAATCCTTGGTGTTTCGGGAGTATCTTCCGATATGCGTGAAGTAGAAAATGCTGTAAAAGAAGGAAATGAAAGAGCCGCTTTATCGTTAAAAATGTATAATTATAGAGTGAAAAAATATATCGGTTCTTATGCTGCTGCTATGGGAGGCGTAGATGTTATTATTTTTACTGGAGGTGTAGGGGAGAATGGAATAGATGCTAGAGCAGAAATGGTTTCTGATTTAGAATTTATGGGCGTTAAAATGGATCTAGAAAAAAATAATGTTAGAGGAAAAGACGCTATTGTATCTACTGATGATTCATCTTGTAAAATAATTGTTATTCCAACAGACGAAGAACTTGTAATTGCACAAGATACTATGGAGATATTAGAATCAATGGAAAAATAGAATCTTAATTTGAGTAATGATAAATAAATTAGAAGACTTAATAACAAAAGCAAAGGCGCAAGGTAAAAAAAGAATTGTTGTCGCTGCTGCTGCCGATTTGCATGTGTTAGAAGCATTGAAAGCTGCTTGTCGATTCGAAATTGTAGAACCAATTCTTGTTGGTGATAAAAGCTTAATTATTGATATCTCAAAGTCAATACATTTCGATTTGGAAGGCATTGAAATTATTGATGAACCAGATGTTGTAAATGCTTCTCAAAAATCAGTTTCGATAATAAAAAATGGGAATGCTGATGTTTTGATGAAAGGATTGGTTGCTACAGGAATCTTACTAAAAGCGGTTTTAAATAAAGAGAATGGTCTACGCAAAGGAGGTTTACTTTCGCATGTCGCTTTTTTCGAATCTCCATATTATCACAAATTATTGTGTATTACAGATGCTGCAATGAATGTTTCACCAGATTTTAACGAAAAAGTTTCTATTGTAGAAAATGCTGTTGAAGCTTATCATAAATTGGGGATAGAAATACCCAAAGTTGCTGTCGTAGGGGCTGTAGAAACAGTAAATCCCAAAATGGAAGCCACAGTTCACGCAGCATTATTGACACAGATGAACAAAAGAAATCAAATTTTGGGATGTGAAATTGACGGTCCTTTGGCTTTAGATAATATTGTTTCGAAAGAGGCTGCTGAACATAAAGGTATTGTTAGTAATGTTGCAGGTGATGCCGATATAATTTTAACTCCAGACATCAATGTTGGGAATGTTTTTTATAAA
>JAMOQL010000272.1 GCA_027064025.1 Bacteroidales bacterium | reverse complement strand
CTCTAAAACTTGCACCTTGAAGATGAGCGCCCCTAAATTGCGCTTTATGAATTCGTGCATTTGTAAAAGTAACACCCTCAAGTCCGGCACCTGTAAAATCAGCATAACATAAATCTGTAGAATCCATTTTAGCTCCTGAAAGGACGGTAATAATAAATCGTACATTGACAGCCTTACTACCAGTAAAATCAGCATCTAAAAACTCAGATTCTTTCATTAAAGCATTTGTAAAATCACAATTTCTAAAATTAGCTCTATGTCCCTTTACTCCAAACATATTTGCTCCTCTAAAATCTGAATTTTCTAAATTACTTTCAGTAACATAGGTGCGAAACATTATAGACCGGGAACAATTACAATTACTTAAATTAGAATTCATAAAATAAGACCAACGAATATCGCAAAACCTTAAATCAGAACCCGAGAAATCACTATTCTGACATTTAGCAGCACGAAATTTTACTCCTCTAAAATCTCCACCTCGAATATGAACTGCTTTCCAATATATTTCATCAAGATTCTCACCCCTAAAGTCATCAAAATCTTGAGGTATAGCAACTAAGCCTTTACTGCGTTCTTTTCCATTTGGAAGTACTTCTTTCTTCTTTATAATCGATTTAATTAAACTCTTATCAGTAAAATTAGCAAGATAATACATATTCGAAGTATCACAAGGATTAAGAAATAAAGCTGAGTCTTCAGGTTTCTTATGTGATGTATTGCAGCTCTGAAACAATAAAATTATCAAAACAAAAAACAGCAACTGAATAATTTTTCGATTCATAGTTTTTAATATCATAAAATTCCAGATAATTTATCATCTACCAATTTACGCTTCACATTTACAGGGATATTAATAGCATTTTTAAAATTTGTATTTTTAAAATTTGCTCCATTAAATTTGCAATTCTTTAAATCAGCACCATAAAAATTAACATTGTCAAGGTTTGTTTCACTAAAATCAGCATACCATAATCTTGAATTTACAAAAGAAGCACCTTTAAAATTAGAATGTAAACTCTCTGCATAACTCAAATCCATTGAATCCATCTTTGCATTAATAAAAACAGAGTGAGTTAGATTTACTTTGACAGCAACACTTCCAGTAAAGTCAGTATCAATAAAATCAGCATCCCTCAACATAGCGTTAGAAATATTGCAATAACGCATTGAAGCATCATTTGCATGCATTCCAAACATATTGGCACTAACGAAAAGTGAACTATCCATTTTTGCACTATCTGCAAAGAAATAGAACATTACAGCTTGTGTAAAGTTACAGGAAAAAAGATTAGACGCAAAGAACCGTGCAGATTCTAGATTAGCCCAGCGAAAATCAGAATATGAAAAGTCGCTATGCATTGCCTTAGCAGATCGAAAATAAGCACCTCTGAAATCTACATCCCGAAGATATTTTTTATTTAATGATCCTCCATCAAAACCAAAATTCCTAAAATCGTCTTTATCAAGTGGTACTTCTTGTATCCCAATTTTACGTAATTTTCCCTCCCTTGTGTAAGTAGTATCTGCTATTAACCAGGCTTTTTCATTTGCTGAAAGCTCATTGGCAAATTTCCCAAAACTACTGGTATCAGGAGGATTAGGAAATAATTGAGCAGTTATATTCTCCTGCTGTTTGCAAGAGAATATTAATGTTAATGAGCATATTATTATAGCAAATAGAAAATGTTTCAACATGATTTTATATAATATCATTGTGTTTAAAATATCTATTTCCAAGAAAAGCAGCTCCAACACCAACAATAATTGGATAGGATATTGCAAATATTATAAAACCAATTCTTGAAATAGTATCAAGAATATAGTATGAAGCCGGCCCCATTACAGTAAGTTTAGGGTCGAACAAAGCAAGTGTTGCAGTTCTAAAAACTTGAAGTGGATTAATCATTCCCATAAAAATCACCACATGAGCATCCATTCTGGTTTTAAGCATAAGACCCATTAGAATAAGATCAAGAAAAGCCACTAATAACAACCAAAGAATAAAAACTGTACTTATAGCAATATTTTGAGATTTTGCTCGTGCAGATATATACATCGCAATACCAACAAAACAAAAGACCATAGATACCAATAACATACTATAATAAATAAACAAATCCCATGGAACATCAATATCAGAAATTGCTCCCCAAATTGTAGCACCGAGTAGTGCCAAAAATACAGGGATAAATATTTCTATAAATTTAGCCCAGAATTTAGCCCAATAATATCCTGAAAAAGATACTGGAAGCGAAAGGACATACTCCATAACATTAGATTCTCTATCTCCAACAACAGCTCTAACAGTAGAAATAAGAATATAAATTGGCAAAATTACCATTGTCACTTGCATAAAAGTTACCATTAATCTACTCAATCCAACAAAACCAATAATCTGTGACTCAGTAATGCCAAAAGCAAACATCAAGGCAACAAAACTGCCAAACAATAAACTATATCCCCAAAAAGCTGGCGAGCGCAAACTCTGACGTAACTCTAGAGTTGCAAGATTGATCATCCCTTTTTCCATACTATTCTTTTTCTTCTTTTTTCATTCCACCACATTTTCCATTGCCACACTTCATTTTTCCCATTTTCTTCTCCTTCATAAATTTATCACGAGAAGTTTTACCATCTTTAATGCGCTGAGCAACTGTATTAAAATCGAAAGTAGAGTCATTTGCTTCAGCTAATGCACCAAAGCCGTACCCCATTGGAGTATCATCACCAAAACGATAATTTGCTTTCTCAGTATCTATCCATTTTCCTGTTTCACAATCACCTATCCATGATTTGTATTCTCCATCTCTAATAAACTTTTTCCATCCATCAGAGCCTTTGTAGTTTACATAACATCCAATATCATCAAACCAAATAGTTTTTCCTTCGCTATTAGTAAGTTGAACTGAGTATTTTTGATCAGCAAGCCCCATTAAACAAAGCTCACAAATATCTCTATCAAAGTTAATTTCTTTAGGTTTAAAATCTGCTTGTGGTTTGCAAGCAAATGCAAATAATAAAAGTACAAATACTAGTTTTTTTATCATGATTCTATATTTTGAGTTGTTTTTCTATCCATTACGATTTTTCCCAAATCCATTTCAATTTCTCTAGTAACCAACTTAGATATTTCACTCATTCTATGACTACTTAATATCATTAAGGAATCTTTATTAAAATTCTCAAGATAATTAAAGAATATTTTTCTTGCCTCCGGATCAAGATTAGCAGAAGGCTCATCCAGAAGCAAAATCTTTGGATGACGACCTAGAGCAAAAGCAATTAATAATTTCTGCTTCATACCACCGGAAAGCTTATAGAATGGTTTATTAAGATGTCTTTTTATTTCAAGTCCAAGTTCAGTAACTATATCAATAAACACCTGTTCGGATGTATCTGTAAGCTGCGAAAAGAAGTTAAGCATTTCTTTTATTGTCATCTTCAATGGAGGAGGTATTTGAGGCACGAAGCCTATCTCTTTCATTATAACCTCATGTTGCAGTCGAGGATTTCCATTCAAAACCACTAATTCTCCATCATAAGTATATTGTCCAAGTATACATCTAATAAGAGTAGTCTTTCCCGCTCCATTTGACCCACTCAAGCTAATTCGCTCTCCTTGCATAAAATCAGCAGAAAGACTATCAATTACAAGTTGTTTCTTAAAAGTTTTTGATAATGCTTTAGCGCTAATTAACACAGTTTCCTCTAAATCTATCATATTTGTTTACAGTATTTTATCCACTCCTTTAATTTTAAATTTCAATGCATCACCGCTACATATATCCACACAAAGGCCACAACGAGTACAGTCTGAGCCTGTATAATGAATTTCTTGTGTAGCCTTTCCTTTCTCAACAAACCAAAGTTCATGAGGCACCAAACATACATCCTGGCAATCACGGCAGTAAGCACATTTATCAAGATCAAATTGTATATCAACTAATGCCGCCTTACCGGTAATGGCCCATGTGGCTCCAACAGGACAGGCATAACGACACCAAAATCTTTTACTATAGGTTATCTCAAATAACAAAAGTACAAATATCCAAAGTAAAGACAAGCTAGGGCCATAAATTAACGACCTTGAAATTATCCCAATGGGATTGATATCTTCAAAAACTATATTTTTGGTAAATAACGCAATTAAGAGAAAACCTACCCAGAAAACAAAATGTAAATAAATATTATAAGTATGCTCTTTTATTTTTTTCTTTTTCACTAAATAATTATGCAATTTCTCTCCTAATTCTGCCAAGAAATGATAAGGACAAACCCATGAACAATATGTTCTACCTCCTATAGTATAAAGAATTAATATTGTAAAGAACCCTATCCAAAAGTTCATAGTTAATGCCCAAAAATGACCATCAAAGATAGATATTAACATAACTTGCAATGAGTTATAGGTATCCATCAGATAGAACCCCAAAGCTCTGGAACCACTCAAGGAGCCTTCCAAAATAGATAAACCAAGAAGATATGAAACTACAAATAACACATTAATAGAAATCAAAACTATCCAACGGATATTTCTCCATTTATTAGTTTTAGGCTTTGCTTCATGCCACACCTTATATTCAAGTCCTGCCTTAGTATGAGGCATATCTTCTATCCCCTTTGCTTTCAAAGGAGGTTTTTTCTTTGGATTGTTAAACATGACTTTCCTCCCTAATTGGTTTAATAATAATACTTTCTTTATTAGTAGGACAAACCATTACACAAACTCCACAGCCGGTACAGCCATCTAAAACTTGAGGAATAGATTTTCCTGAATTATCAGTTTTCATTACAATAGCTTTCTCTCCTATCGGGCATTCAGTAACGCATAGGTCACAAATATCTCTATCGAAAGTTGTATCTCTTAATGGAGCTGGTTTATCTGTTTTAGAATTAGGAGAACGATAAATTCCTTTAAAGTCTTCCCCTCTTGGCTTTCCTTTAAATCCTTCTCCCTTAAATGCAAGGCAAGTTTCAGTATTAATTTCTGCAACACCCATTTTCACTTTGGACTTCATAGCTACTATCTGCACTGAGAAAGGATTAAAACCCGGTTTGGTAGCATCATGAGTTTTTGCATACTCCTTTAAAGCTTCACCCCCAGCAATCTCAAATGGTTTAAAATCAAGTACAGCAGTTGGACAAGTTTCTACACATTGTAAAGAATCGCAAGAAAAATCACAAGCTTGTTCTCTAACATCAATATATGGAGTACCATAATTTAAGCCTTTATTTGAATCCGCAAGTTTAATTGCTTCAACGGGGCAAATCTGTACACATAAGCCACATTTTATACATGCATAAATAAATGTCTTCTCATCAATTGCTCCTGGAGGACGCAAAAATCTTGGCTGACGATTAAATTCCGGGCTATTTATTTTTTTATAATAACCAACACCTCCACCAAGGAGAGTCAAACCTGCAGCTGCAATACTAGCAGATTTAATAAACTGTCGCCTACTGTTTACTTTATTACGTTGTGCCATATTAAAAATTATTAATTGTTTACTCCTTAATCTATTTCTTAAGAATATAAACCGGAGCTTCATCTCTCAAAACAAATTTAGGTTCTGAAAAAGGAGCTAAACGTTCTAAAAAATCAAAGATAACTAAAAGAGGTGAACCATAAAAGAATTTAACATCATCATTATAGTCCCATAAATGTTCTACATAATTATATAGGTCATAAGGAGTATCTCCTACATTATCACCATCACGATCAAATCCCTGATAATCATCAAAATAATTTCCGTTCCAATAATTACCTGATGCTGTTTTTCCTTCAGCTGTCACATTGGATAAATTATCATGAAAGTTGTTATTAGTGATATCGTTACCAAGCTGATTGGTATGAAAAAACATTCCTGAACCGCAAAAAGCAATCTCATTTCCTTGAATGGTATTACGTTTTTCTGGTACAAAAGGAGCCACATCAAAGTGAATGCCTTCAGTAGAATAAAGAAAAGTATTATTAAGAATCTGATTTGAAGAAGTCTCTTTCATACCAAGACACATTCCACTAACACCTGTGCATCCTTGAATAAGATTATTTACCATAATCGTTTGTTCGCTATACATTAAAAATACACCTACTGAATTATTGTAAAACTCATTACCACGAATATAGTTATGGTGAGCATACATAAAGTGAATACTATATCTATTGCC
>JAMOQL010000271.1 GCA_027064025.1 Bacteroidales bacterium | reverse complement strand
AAAGATGTCCCCGAATTATTATAAACAACCGTTCCTCCTCCCAAAGCTTCTCCAACAGAATAGCTTGTTGCATCGACAGGACTTGCACTTAACGACGAACTTGTACTTTGTACCACCAAATAATTATCGGCTCCAGAACTTGTATAAGAAACATCGATAGATGACGACGTAATTCCCGAAAAAGACAAACTTGTTGCTTGACTCGGTTCTGTACAAGGAGCAACACCTTCTCCTGTAAGATTTATTTTACAAGTTCCTTCATCAGAATCGTTACTACTAATAGTAATAATATCGGTAAGCGTACCTGTTGTGGTTGGTGAAAAGGTAACCGTAACATTGTACGAATTACTAGCCGAAATAGTGGCACTTGTACTTGTTGGATTTAAGGAGTAGTCTGTACCTGTAGTTAAAGGATAATCTGTTATATCTAAATCTGACGAACCTGTATTTTCAATTGTTAAAACAACATCGGTACTACTCCCTGTTGTTTGTGCCCCAAAGTCGTACGTATAATCACAAGCCACATCTGTTCCTGATGGAATTTGTGCCTGTATTTCTGGACCAGAAACTGAGTAATCTGATATATCAAAATCATCTATATGTAATCTTTCACCAGAAACCCTTTCAACCTTAACAATAATATTATCACTTGTATTATTTAGATCATAAGTCCACTGAGAATAACTCGTACTTGTTGTATTTATTTGAGATCCTATTGTTGTCCATCCAGCACCGTCAATATTTACCTTTACATCATAAACTGCTGCGGGACTAGAATCCCAACTTCTAAACCAAAAAGATATAGTCTCTACACCTCCATCTTTTCCATTTCCATCACTACCTTCATAACTTAAATATGACGTTGCATTCCTTAACCTAACAGCATTACCTGAATTTGCATTTGTTGAATTACATAGACCGTTCTCAATATGAAATCCATTATAATCATAATTATCATAAGAGGTTTCAGAAAGCCCATCGAAACTTTCAGAAACCTGCCCCCAAGAAGAAAAGCTTAAGAACATAACAAAAAACAATGTTAGGGAGATGGATTTTATAGACGTAGCAATATTCTTTTTCATTTTAGTATTCTTTTAAAACGTAAAAAATAAACATCTATGTAGTTTAACTCAAGTCCAATTGCGGTAGGAAAAGTTAAGCATCTGTGTAGCTTATAATGTGTTGTTGAAATATAGACGCAATTTACAAAAAAAAGTTGTCTACTTTTCTATTTAATATTAACAAATTGTTAAGAATACGTTTTTTTACTAATCATCTGATCATCTAAGTCTTAACTGATTTGTAGTTTCAATGTATAGAATTAAAAAAGATGCTGTTAATAAGTCGTTTAAAATCTGTAATTTTGAAATAAAAAATTAGTAAAATGAATAAAATAGCATTAGTAACTGGAGCAACTGCAGGAATAGGAAAAGCAGTTGCGATAAAATTGGCAAGTTTAGGGTTTAATATTATTATTACAGGAAGAAGGATTGATAGGCTAGAGGAAATAAAAAATGAGATAGTTGTAAAATATTCGAAAGAGGTATTTACTCTTAATTTTGATGTAAGGAATAAAAGTGAAGCAATAAAGCAGATTGAACAACTCCCTAAAAGATGGAAGAATATTGATTTGTTAGTTAATAATGCAGGTCTTGCAGCTGGTTTGGGGACGATACAAGAAGGCGATATGGAAGATTGGGAGCAAATGATAGACACCAATATTAAAGGTCTTTTATATATGACTAGAGCTATTTCTCCACTAATGATTGAACGTAAAAAAGGTCAGATAATTAATATTGGTTCAATTGCAGGAAAAGAAGTTTATCCTAATGGAGCGGTTTATTGTTCGACTAAGCATGCTGTTGATGCTTTGAATAAAGGCATGCGTATTGATATGGTTGAATATGGAATAAAAGTTTCGGCTATTCATCCTGGAATGGTCAATACAGAATTCTCAACAGTTCGTTTTCATGGTGATAAAGCAAAAGCGGATGCGGTTTATGAAGGATTAATTCCTCTTTATGCGGAGGATATTGCCGATGCAGTGGAGTTTATGGTTACTCGTCCTGCACATGTTAATATTAACGATATGGTAATTATGCCAACCGCTCAAGCAACAGCAACAGTTATTGTACGAAAATAGTTTGAAAAAAAGTCAGGCTAAATTTATATTAAATTCAGCCTGACTTTTTAATGTTCAAGTTTTCTTTATTGTTTAGTATAAGTCCTATGTTCGTTCATGTTGTCAACATGTTCAATCTGATTGTCTGATAGTTTGTTAAAGTGCCAAGGCTCTGTTGAATTGGTATTTCTATGAATAATAAATTCGTACATATTATCTTCTATTGTTTCTGTAAAATATTCTCCATCTTTTAATGATTCTGACACAGATAATTCAGAGCCCATTAATAGAGTATACATATCGTTAGATGTAAAACGGTAGCCATTAGATTGATCATCTTTCCATGTAGCCTGAATCCATGCTGGTGGATTTAAAGTAGTGCTGTTAGAATTATTGGAGCTGCTAGAGCTATTGTTATCTTCTTTTTTGCAAGATGATAAACTTAAAACTCCAAACAAGAAAATAAGAGATAGAATTTTAATTTTTTTCATGGTGTTATATTTTAATTTATTAATTCAAAAATAATATTATTCTTTTAAAGCATCAATAATTTCTGTAACCATTTTATTATAGTCGAAACTTTTTTTATCTTTTGTTAAGCCCATTCTGACAATAACTAATTTCTTTGAAGGGATAATATATATACGTTGCCCTTGATAACCATCGGCAAAATATATATCGTGCGGAGCATCGGGCAATTCTCTTCCCGACTTGTTTAACCAAAACTGAGCACCATAATCTCCATTCGAATTTGGAGCTTCTGTATGTGTAAATTTCACCCAATCAGGGGTTAAAATAGTATCGCCAAACCAAATACCTTTATTTAAATATAACAAACCAAATCTCGCCCAATCTCTTGTTGTAGCATAAGTGTACGATGAGCCTACAAAATTTCCAGAAGCATCGGCTTCTATTAAAGTATTGAACATCGATATTTTATAAAAGATTTCTTGATAAGGAAATTGCCAATAAGCTTCGTTATTATTAATTTTTCGTTTAACAATTTCTGTAAGGATATTTGAACTTCCCGAAGAATAATACCAAATAGAATCGGGAGTATAATCTGCTTTTTGGTCTATGGCGAATTGTGCGTGATTGGAGCGTTCGTAAAGCATAACAGTCGCTTCCGAAATATCACCATAATCCTCCACCCAATGCAAACCCGAAGTCATGTTTAGAAGCGAGCGAGTTGTAATATTTTTTCTTTCGTCATTTTGCCATTCTTCTATAGGAGCTGGTTTATTAATGTCTATATGTCCATCTTTAGACAAAACTCCTAGCATTGCACTGGCAATACTCTTACTCATAGACCAACCTAATATTTTGCTGTTTTTTGTAAAACCATCGGCATATCTTTCTGTAAAAGCCAAAGTATCGTATGCTACAATTATAGAGCGTGTGTTTCCTTTCTCGAAAGAAGCATTTAAGGCTTTATTCAACTTATCAATATCGAAGAAGTTACTAAGATTATTTCTGATTTTTTGTCCCTTAGGCCAATATTTTTGTTCGAACCATTTTGGAGTTGGAGGTAATATTTGTCCTTGTTTAGCAGCTTCTGGATACTTCCCTTTTTCCTCCAAACAAACACCTAAGCCCTCTCTGTATATGGCTTTCTGTTTGCCGAATCCAAAGAAATCAGAATAAACAATTTTGTTTTCGTAATCTACGGTAGATCTTGCTAAACCAACCAAAGAAAAATCCAAATCTTTCGATTCTAAACTCTCTTGTGTTCTATTGGCAACAAATATTCCAGAAGCCAGATTTTTAGCAGCATAGCCCGTAAATATCATAGATCTATCAACTATATATTTACTTGCAAAGCCTAATATAAATATAAAAATTAGTAGTCCAATAAATAATTTTTTCATAATCTTGATTTTTGTAAATCTAAATTTTAGATTCTATTAAACATTATCCTACTTTCAAAAATAAGCTAAAAAATATCTACTTTTGATGCTTGTCGAAAGATTTTATTAATTTTAATCAAAAATGAAATGAAAAAAATTCTACTATTGAGTATTGTTGTTGTGGCTTTCTGGTCGTGTCAACAAAATGAAAGTATTAATGCTTCTAAGAACAATGAAGTTAATACAAAATCTTCAAATACTAATATAATTGAGAAGAAAGATATTAAACTCGATTCGGATGTGATGACTGCTGAGGCATTGTGGTCGTTCGGTCGCTTGGGCGATGTGCAATTATCTCCAGATAAATCAACAATACTTTATGGCGTTTCTTATTATAGTAAGGAAGAAAATAAAGGTAATCGCGATTTATTTGCTATGAATCTTGAAACGAAAGAAAAAATAAGATTGACAGCAACTGCAGGTGGAGAATACAATGCGGTTTGGAAACCAGATGGCTCTAGAATTGGATATATGTCTGCAGAATCGGGCTCTATGCAAATGTGGGAAATGAACCCCGATGGAACAAAGAAAACACAGATTTCTGATATCGAAGGTGGAATAGGAGGTTTTAAGTATGCTCCAGACATGAGTAAAATTGTTTTTATTGCCGATGTTAAGTTAGATAAAACAGCAAAAGATATTCATCCAGACTTACCAGAAACTTCAGCTCGAATTATGAACGATATGATGTTTCGTCATTGGGACCATTGGGTAGATGCTTACACACACGTATTTGTAGCTGATTATAATGGTAAAAAAGTAGGCAATGCCAAAGATATTATGGAAAATGAAATGTGGGAATCGCCTGTTCGTCCTTGGGGAGGAATGGAGCAAATCGAGTTTACACCAGATAGTAAGACTATTGTTTATACTTGTCGTAAAAAGCGAGGTGTAGAATATGCGCTATCCACTAACACAGACCTTTATCAATATTCTATAGAAACAGGGCTAACTAAGAATTTAACTGAAGGAATGATGGGCTATGATATGGCTCCTGTTTTCTCAAGCGATGGTAAATATATGGCTTTCAATAGTATGAAAAGGGAAGGTTATGAGTCGGATAAAAATCGTTTAATGTTGATGAATTTACAAACTGGTGAGAAAAAAGATTTAACAGCTTCTATCGAGCAAAATGCAGGACATTATACTTTTTCGGAGGATAATAATTCAATTTATTTTATCAGCGATTGGCACGCAACGGACGAAATTTATAGCGTAGATATCGAAAGTTTAGAAATAAAGAAAATCACGCAAGGCGTGCATAATTACCGTTCTGTAATTGATGCAGGAAAATATTTTGTAGCTACAAAAGTTTCTATGTCGAAGCCTTCGGAAATTTATTTGGTAGATAAAAATACAGGAGAAGCCGAAGAAATTTCTTTCGAAAATAAGGAAATTTTAGACCAATTAGAAATGGGAGAAGTTCGTTCTAAATGGGTGGCAACAACCGACGGAAAAGAAGAATTGGTTTGGTATATTTTACCTCCACATTTCGATTCTACTAAAGTTTATCCAGCACTTTTATATTGCCAAGGTGGACCACAAGGCACCGTTTCTCAGTTTTGGTCTTATCGATGGAATTTCCAAATGATGGCAGCTAACGACTACATAATTGTAGCTCCAAACCGAAGAGGTTTACCAGGTTTTGGTATTGAGTGGAACGAGCAAATCTCCGGTGATTACGGTGGACAAAATATGGATGATTATCTTTCAGCAATAGACGATGCTGCAAAAGAGTCCTACATCGATGCCGATAGGCTAGGTGCTGTTGGAGCATCTTATGGTGGGTTTTCTGTTTATTGGTTAGCAGGTCATAATTTGAATCATCGTTTTAAAGCATTTATTGCACACAATGGAATTTTTAATCTAGAAGCACAATATACCGAAACTGACGAGATGTGGTTTGCTAATTGGGATTTAGGGGGAGCATATTGGGATTTAGACAATAAAGTTGCTCAAAATACTTATAAAAATTCTCCTCACCGATTTGTTCAGAACTGGAATACTCCAATTTATGTAATCCATAGCGATAGAGATTATCGTATTGCCTATACACAAGGTATGTCGGCTTTCGATGCTGCTCGCTTACGAGGAATAGACGCTAAATGGTTATACTTCCCTGACGAAACTCACTTTGTAGTTAAACCACAAAATGCAATTCTTTGGCAAAGAGAATTT
>JAMOQL010000270.1 GCA_027064025.1 Bacteroidales bacterium | reverse complement strand
CACAAGAAAATAGAGCCGAGAAAGCCACAGCAACAGCCCATCTGAAAGAATTATTTAAGAAATTAGACGAACAATTGACCGAGTATCTGGATAATCATATGATGCAGTTCAAAAGCAAAGAACCGCAGTTTTATTCGGATTACGAAAACGCTCGAACAATTTACGATGCCCCAACAATTCCATTATCTCTAAAAGGAACTGTTCTCGGAGCAGATGATGATTGCGACGGTGCTGAGGATTGTCCGCTAAGATATGTTAAAGTGAGGGTCAAGTTTAAAGCAGGTTCAGAACTTGCCGATAGTGTTAAATCTACATCTAAAAAAGGAAACTACCAATTTAAAGGTTTACAAGAAGGCATTTGCACAGTTACTTTCGAGAAGTTTAAATACGAAACCGTAACAAAAGAAATTGAATTGCATAAGAACGATTTAACTCGCTTAGATATAAAAATGAAGAAAATGATATGAAAATGAAAAAAAGAATATTTGATGCTGTTTTTATGATAGTTTCGGCTATAATATTAGTATTGTTATTAGAATACGGACTTTTAGAAAAATATATTGGATTTTCACTAATTCCAATTTTAATTGCTTACCAATTAGGGCAATATTCTGAAAGGAGATTTAAGAAATGATTAATAAACAGCGACTTGCCAACAAACAATAAAATCAATAGCTATTTAGTTGGTTTGCGTAGCGTTGTAGCTCGTAGGTTGCCCGCCAAATCTATCGATTTGACTTGAAGAGAGGAGATAGATTTGGCTAAGTGCTATATTGTAACTACATTACCTCGTATAACGCTACTGTTATTATTGCAGTCGTTGGCAAGCATAAGTATTTATTTGTATTGGAGCGCCAACCCACAAATAGCATATTTGCAATTCACACTTTCCCTTCATTTTCTCAAATTGCAAAAAAGCTATTTTTTCTTACGCACCATTTTAAGCTTTTCAAATTTTAAATGATAAGCGTTAAAATCATAGCATAATCGAACGTTATATTAATTATTTTCTTTATTTTAGTGGTTGAATGACTAATATGAAAATCACATACCAAACTACACCTTCTAGCTACCAGTTAGCCCGAAACTCTGCAAACGCCCTGTTTGCAGAGAGAGAGAGAGAGAGAGAGAGAGAGAGAGAGAGGATGCTTCGTATCTAAACAACAATTTACTTCAACTAACAGCAAGGATATGAAAACTGATAGCCTTGCGTATACATCTTACGATAACGGAACAGGTTCTTACACTTGCGGAATCGAATCGGGCAATAACGGAATCCAAACTTACAAGCTAGTAATTGCATCTAACAGGAACGGAATAGCTACCGACAGGAAAGGAACACCAACTCACAAAACCTATAACAGTAAGTTATACAAGCCGAATTCATTAATTATTAACCTTAAATATTAAACTATTATGACAGATCGAGAAGAAGCCAGAGTGGATATGTTTCAAGAAATTGACCGCTTTTTTTACCGAAAATAAAGAAAAAGTATCTAAAGATGCCATTCTTAATTAAGAACAGTATTAACTATAAGAATTGTCTATGAAAAAATAAATAACAGAACAAGCCAAAAGAAATACTAATGAAAACAACTATTTACTAATTATTAAACAATTAAAAATGAAAAAAATTATTTTATTAACAGTGAGCCTCTTTATGGTTTACCTGTCCTTTGGACAGACTAATGGTACAAGAACAAGCTGTAGCGATGCCATATTGCTTGATCATTCGCAAAACCTTTCTACTTATCTTGGTTTAGGAGAAACAGAAATTTGGTTTAATTTTGTCGCAGACACTACTTATATGAAGTTTTGGCTTCAAGATTTTCCTGATTCTGAAATAAAATTATATAGTGGAGCATGTAGTAATTTACAGATATTAGATTCTAATATAAGTACATTAAATTATAATTCGTTAGCTTTAGGAAGTACTTATTATATTCAAGTAGAGAATTCTAATAGCAATACTTATTTGTATAGTTTATTGAGCAGTGGTGTTGAATGTGAGATTGATTGCGGAACCGCTTCAAATTGTAATAAAATTACTAATGGTAATTTTACCCAAAATGACGGTAGCTATGGAGGGGTCTGGAACTATACTCCACAAGGTTTAACCTATTATTGGGAGGCTTTTTCCCAAGGCTCTGCCTTGGGTGGATATTTTTCACATGTGTTAGGTTGGCATTCCCTTTGGGGAACATCAGACATAATATATGATGGTTCTGCGGGTTATGTCTTAGCTTTTCGTGCAGGAATATTACCTGGAGGGAATGGACCTGGAGGTGCCTATCCACCCAACTTTTCTTCCGAATCTGTTGTAACCTGTACAGAATTAAATCAAGAATACATCTATATTCTAAATTATAAATGTAGAATTAACGATAATGCTAATAGTTATGGTTTAGATTTACACTGGCGAATTACGACTGAAGATATTGATGATGAGATTGATCCTTCTACAGCTACTTATGTAACAATTTCAGATTTACCTCATGATATAGAAACTCTTCCTTCACAAGAAATTTCATTCGAAGCGGTTGATTATCTAATCTATCAAGAACACTCAGAAATATTTAAACCAGACCAAGATTATAATAGGCTTTATGTTTTTCCAGAAGCGTGGAATATTTCACAATCAGGTTCTCATTGGGGATTAGTAGATAAGGTAAGTATTACCCCTATAGAATATGAAGATGTTACAACTTGTGAACCTTCGATAACGCTCGAACAAGACTGTGCATCGCAGATAAATGCAGTAATCAATCCTATAATGAGTGGCCCTAACCAAACTTATACATGGACTTCTGTTCCTGCAAATGCAATAACAGCGGATGCGAATACTTTAACACCAACAGTAAATACAGCAGGTAACCCATTGTTAACACTAACAGTAAATTATGCTGGAGAAATTCTTAGCACTACTGTTCAAGTCACTAATGTGCCTTTACAGGCTAGTTTTTACGAGTCTGATGATTGTGATAATAATTGCACTGGCTTTATTCATTTTACATTTGTTTCAGGAATTGCCCCCTATGACTATCAAATAACCAATACTACAACCAACGATGTTGACTTCAATAATACTGGTTTCTTCGATGGTTTATGTGTAGCTGATTACGACCTTTTAGTAACAGATGCTAATGGTTGCACATTTACAGGTCTTGGCATTATTAAAAATAGTAGTTTAGATATTCTTGCCGAATCACACAATACTTACCCTTCGCAGGAATGTGGATACGTAGAAGTTACACCACAAAATGGTATAGCTCCATTTACATATTTATGGACAGATGCAAGTGGAAATGCTGTAGGTAATACCGATGTGGTAGGAAGTTTAGGTGGTGGCACATATACTATAAATATTTCAGATGCTAATGGTTGTTCGACAACAGAAAGTGTATCAATCACTTCTTGGAATATTACACTTCCAGAAGATGAAATAATTGAAGTATGTGAGGGGGCTACTGAAATAGAACTGGGAGTTCCTGCTGCTTTCGATCAATATATTTGGAATACAGGAGACGAAGGATCAGCCGTAAATTCAATAGAATTGAATAATGTAGGATTAGATATTCCAGAAGCAAATCCTTTTGGTGATTATACAGTTAATATGTATAATGAAGGAACAGGAGGAGCTTGTCGTTTACAAAAAACATTTCACGTAATTCCACACGAAGTTGATTTTGATATTGAATTTAATGAGTGCTCTGAGTTACAACATCAGGCGGGAGTTGCATATCCTAGTTTATATTATATATATGGAACAATGGATTATACTGTTCATATTACAAAGTATGAAAATGACTTGCTAGTTGCTCAAGTACCATTGAATTATATGGGAGATATATTAAAAGTTGAAACAGGAGTGTATAATCCCGATGTATATTTTGAAGTTCATATTACGGGAGCAACTAATGATGGTTGTAATGTTGATAAACTCTTAACGTTATACACCTATAAATATTTTGGACCTGATGTGGCAATAGCACAAAATTCAAGCTTGGTAGAAAACGAACATTTTATTTTAGGGCAAGATTGGAATGTGAATTCTAATTTAACATTTATTGATTGTGATATACAATTTTTAGGTGGTTATGGGATGAATGTTAGTGGAGTAGGAACAAAGCTAATTATTAATCATACTATTATACGGAATTCTATTTGTTCAGATGAGCTATGGAAAGGTATTACTGCTACAGGTAGTCCTACCAAACCTCATACCTTAAATTACCAACCTAAGGTTCATATTTATGGAGGTTCTACAATAATGGGTGCAGAAGTCGCTATAAAATCTTTAAAAGGTGCTATTATTTATGCGAATGATGCTAATTTTATACAAAACAACTATGGTATTTGGTTCGATGCTTATTCTCCTCAAGTTATTAATGTTAACACGAGTGCATCAAGGATACAGCATTGTAACTTCGAAACCATTCATGAAAACTTATATTTACAGAACTTTAATTTCAAAGAGTTTATTCATTTAAACAATTTCCCTTCGATGAAGATTTGGCACAATACCTTTAGTAACTCCAATTACGAATTAGGGATTGCACAAAGGGGAACTGGAATATCTTCTTCAGGGCTTGATTATCTTGAATTAGAATACGGTAATACTTTTAACAGATTAACCAATGCTGTAAGAGTAAATTCAGGTTCTTCGGTATGGATACAGAATAATGATTTTTACAATAACTATCATGGGATTTCTGTTGCAAGTGTTTTTATAAGTTCTACCATTCGTAAGAACGATTTTGACGATGCTTATTTAATGCCTACAAACAATGCTTTCCAAGTATTATCAGTGGGGTGTTACCAGCCTAATATTGCACATAATAGTTTTAACAATGGTGTGGTAGGTGTGCATTTGGCAAAATCTAACTATGGCGATTTCCAAATTTATAAGAATACCTTTACAGGCTTTAAGCTGTATAGCAATGCCAACCTTAACGGGCACCCAACCGCTATACACAATAATGCTTATAATGGAACACTTGGTTTTAATCCTACAGGAGCAGAGTTTAAGTGCAATACATTCTTAGACTACGACTATGCCATTGCTATAATGGGCGGTAGAGTAAAAGGTGAACAGGGTTCAAATGCTCTTCTTCCTGATGCCCCCGCAGGTAATTATTTTTTAGACGACGAAAACCTAATGGACGGAGTCTTTTATGTAAGCGAGTCGGCTAAAAACAATATGGGAACTAATAATTATCGCTATTATTACCATACCGACCCAACGCCTCTAAATCGTTACGACTTAGGCGATATTTTCAGATATACGGAGCCTATTGCAGGGATTAAAGGGATTGATAAGCAAGTAGTTCCTGTTGTTTTTGATGATAACCCAACAACAGGTTCTTGTCCCAATCAATCTATGTTGCCTCCTGCTATGCTTATTTTAGACGGAAAGGTAAATGCTGTAAATATGCTAAAGTCGAATGTATCGACCAAAAAGGATATATTGGAAAATAAATTGGATTTGGGTAATACAGAATTGTTGCTGTCCAATATTATAATGGCAAACGATGCTAACTATTCCAGTTTGGTGCAAGAGATAGAAGAAATAGATTCTTACCTGTCCGATGCCACAGTAAAAGAGTTTATGGATAAGCCTACCAATAGACCTGTAGCCAAAGCCATTGGTCTAATAGCTAACTCGCCACTGCCAAGCAAAGCCAAAGGCAAAATTGCCGATTTGGATATGGATGAAAATCTTAAAGGCTATATTATGGCACAGCAAAATGGATTGTCGAAACGAGAAAAAGCCGAAAAAGAAATCCATCAGCTAAAGCTACAAAAGTATAAGTTGCTAAGAGAGGCGGTGCAAATGGCACATAAAGACAGCATTGGCAATATTTATAGTGGGGTAATAGATTTACTATTGGAGCAAGACGAGTGGAAGCAAAAAGAAATGGCTTACCGTATGCTTAAAAATAGCCCACGAAAAGATGAGGCAGAATATGTATTTTTGGAATTGCAGCAAGATTTAACTAAATTTGATGAACAAAAGCAATACCATATGGAAGATTACTTAAACTTGTTGGAATTAGAAACACGCTTAGATACCCTAAGTGATTCCTTACGTGTCGTTAGTATTTCTACAAAGCAAGATTTGTTAGAAACCATAAAAGCATCGGACTATACCGAAGGTAGAGTAACTGCCGAAATGCTATTGGTAGAAGCTGGCTTACAAGAAAAGGAAGAATTGTTTATACAATTACCTAATCCTGAGGA
>JAMOQL010000269.1 GCA_027064025.1 Bacteroidales bacterium | reverse complement strand
TTTCCATCAGGTCATACGACCACAGTATTTGCAATTGCAGCAGTAGTTGCTACTGAATATAAAGAAACAATTTGGGTTCCTATTGTAAGTTATTCTTTGGCCGGATTGGCAGGTATATCTAGAATGCACGATAATAAACATTGGTCGAGCGACGTGTTTTTTGCAGCTGCTTTTGGTTGGTCAATAGGGAAATTAATACAAGCATCAAGCAAATGGAAAATACAAACTGCTCCAATGGTTACTCCCGAATCTGCAGGATTATTCTTAAATTATAAGTTCTAAAACCATTAATTTTTCTTAAAATTGTTGTAAAATATGTTAATTTAAATAATTACTTATCTATAATTTTATATTTTTGAAAGCCCTTTTAATAAATTAAATAAAACATTTGATATGAATAAAAACATTCTTTTAGCATTGATTATTTTTTTAGCATCGTTTGCAAGTTCTTTTGCCGATGGTTATAAAATAAAGATTAAAGTTAATGGTGTTTCCGACACTATTGTTTATCTAGGAAATTACTATGCCGACAAAAAATATGCAAGCGATACCATTCGTTTAGATAAAAATGGAGTTGGAACTTTCCAAGGCGATACTGCTTTAAAAGGAGGAATTTATCTAGTATTATTCCCTTCGTTAGGAATGAATTATTTCGAACTATTAGTTGATAAAAATCAAAACTTTAGTTTGGAAACCGATACTGCCAATTTTATTAAAAATATGAAAATCAAAGGTTCAAAACAGAATACAGCCTTTTATGAATTTCATAACTATATGGCAGAACAAAGCGAAAAGAATATGCCTCTACAAAAGGAACTAAAAGCCTTAAAAGACAAACCTAAAAAAGAAGAAAAGATAAGAAACGAATTAATTGCTAACGAAAAAATAGTAAAAGACCATTGGAAAGAACTTGCAGAAAAATGGAAAGGCACTTTATTTGGGGCAGTTATTAAAGCAATGATAGAACCTGAAATGCCCGAAATAACAGTTCCCGAAAATATTAAAAATCAAGACTCAGCAAAACAAATGATGCAATACTTATGGCAAAAAGATCATTATTTCGATAATATTGACTTGCAAGATGACCGCTTATTAAGAACTCCATTTTTTGCACCGAAAGTTAATAATTTCATGACCAAGCTTGTTGTGCAAATGCCCGATTCCATAATAAAAGAAGGTGAAAAATTAATAGAAGCCTCTAGAGGTTCGAAAGATAATTTTGGTTATTTAGTACGTTATATGTTTGGATATAAAGACCGTTCTAAATTAATGGGAATGGATAAAGTGTTTGTTGAAATATCAGAAAAATACTATTTATCGAACGACCCAGATGTTAGTTGGCCAGACTCTACTTTTGTCGAGAAAATTAGAGATAGAGTGGTGAAAGAAAAACCAAATCTTATTGGAAATATTGCTCCAAAATTAGAAAAATTAGAAACTTACGAAAAGGAATTTATTAGCTTACACGATTTAACCAATAAATATATTATTGTAATTTTCTGGGAACCTAATTGTGGACACTGTAAAAAAACGATTCCTGTCCTCTATAAATCGTTCGAACAAATGAAAAAAGATGGAATAGACGTACAAACATTAGCCATTTATACACAAGTTGATAGAAAACCTTGGGAGAAGTTTATCGAAGAAAAAGAAATCTTTGATTGGAAAAATGCTTTTGATAAGTATTATTTTACTGATTTCAGAAATAAATACGACATCTACTCTACTCCAACTATTTATCTTTTAGATAAAAACAAAAAGATTATTGGAAAACGATTAGCCGTAGAGCAAATAGAACAAATTATCTATGGTATGGAAGGAAAAAAAGCACCACATCACGATAAAAAAGAAAATAAATCACATCATTAATTTAGACTCTTAATCTTCTTTTGATAAAGAAAAGTCCTTAATTTTTTATTTAATTAAGGACTTTTTTTAGTCTATCAGATTAGCTAATAATGTAAAATAAAAGCAGAAAATAATTTATTTCTGTGATTTGAAATACAAAAAAATCAAATACATTTGCGAAACAGTCTTACTAGCTAACAGTAGACTATGAGAATACTATTTTTTTAAAAACTTTTAATTTTTTTCAAAATGCAATCAAAAGACTATATCGAAAGAGAAGACCGTTACGGTGCGCACAATTACCATCCACTTCCAGTTGTTTTAGAACGAGGAAAAGATATTTTTGTATGGGATGTAGAAGGTAAAAAATATTACGACTTTTTATCTGCTTATTCAGCAGTAAATCAAGGTCACTGTCATCCAAAAATTGTAAAGGCTATGACAGACCAAGCTCAAAAGTTAACATTAACATCTAGAGCATTTTATAATAGTCAGTTAGGTGAATACGAAGAATATATTACCAAAACATTTGGTTACGATAAAGTATTACCTATGAATTCGGGTGCCGAAGCCGACGAAACAGCCTTGAAATTGGCACGCCGTTGGGGTTACGATGTAAAAGGTATTCCTGATGGAGAAGCTAAAATTATTGTAGCTGCAGAGAATTTCCATGGTCGTACTATTACTATTATCTCTATGTCTACAGATCCCGATTCTTTTAAAGGATTTGGCCCTTATACTCCAGGTTTTGTTACAATCCCTTACAATGATACCGATGCGTTAGCAAAAGAGTTAAAAGACAAAAATGTTTGTGCATTTTTAGTTGAACCTATCCAAGGAGAAGCTGGTGTTTTTGTACCTGACGACGGTTATTTAAAGAAAGCTTACGATTTATGTAAAGCTAACAATGTATTATTTATTGCTGACGAAGTTCAAACAGGAATTGCTCGAACAGGAAAAATGTTAGCAGTAGACCACGAAGGAGTTCGCCCAGATGTTATTATCTTAGGTAAAGCTCTATCTGGAGGTGCATATCCTATTTCTGCCGTTTTAGCAGACGATGAAATTATGATGGTTATTAAACCCGGCGAGCATGGTTCTACTTTTGGCGGTAATCCTATGGCTGCAAAAATTGCTATTGCTGCTCTAGAGGTTATTAAAGATGAGAAATTAGCAGAAAATGCCGAAAAAATGGGACAATTATTCCGTTCAGAGATTCTAAAAATTGATTCTGATATGATAGAATTAGTTCGTGGTAAAGGTCTTCTAAATGCGATAATCATTAAACCCAAAAATGGTAAAGAAGCTTGGGATGTATGTTTAAAAATGAAAGAGAATGGTTTGATTGCAAAACCTACTCACGAACATATTATTCGCTTTGCTCCTCCTTTAACTATTACTGAAAAGGATATTCTAGAATCAGTTAAGATTATTGCAAAATCGATAAAAGAAATCGAAAATGCATAAATGTTATTAAATAATATTTGTTAACCTCTAGCATTCATTTGTTAGAGGTTTTTTTGTAACTAATAATTCAACTTTCAAAAACAAAAAATTACAAAAAATAAAAAAAGCATCTCATTCCTGTTATCAGAATTAAAGATGCTTTCGTATTAATTGAAATCTATTTTATATTTTTGGTTTATATACGATTCCCTTATTGGTTTTCCCATCAATTTTATAAACAATAGGATTTTCAAATCTAATATGCCTGATAAATTCATCTTCGTAATCGGCTTCTAATTGGTTTAGAAACTCAGTGTCGTATGAGCCATCATTTTGATAAGGATTAATTGTAAAATAGCCTACACGAAATGAGGTGAGATTTTGGAAAAAGTGAGTGCCTTGACTTGGATCTATTCTAAAATCTTTTAAGCCTGATTCTATAATTAACTTTGCCATAGATATTTGCGACCATTTTACGGGAACACCTAACCAAGGGTCTGATGAACCCCAACGACCAGGTCCAATCAAAATATAATTCTTATTTTTCTCGACCATTAATTTATTTATCGCATCTATTCTTTCAACAATTACTCTTGTTTTTGAAGCATCAAATGCCTCAGGTTTAACATAAATAATATCGTAAACAGAATCATCTTGTCCATTTCCAAGAGCCGATTCAGAATATATTAATGCGTTTTTAGTATCATTTTCAGTTATTTTTACTCCATCCTTATCTTGACTTTCTACAATAGGTCTTAATTGTAAAAAACTAAATACTCTAGGTTCGCCAGGTTCAACATCTAAATGACAAGCAAATTCAATTTCCACAGGCGTATTCATTTCCTTAGAACAGGTGTCTAGTATTGATGATATAATTTCTGCTAACGGAAAAGTATTAAATTTTAAAGGTCCAGCAAAGGTGATAACTTTTTTTCCTTCGTAATGCAAACCGTGTCGAATAATATTATTTTGAAAATCGTAAGTAGATGCAACATATTTCATAGACGAATCCTTCTCTGCATCACGAATCCTTATTTTTTTTAAATTTACACCTTCGTCGCAACTTGGGTTAAATTCTTCTTTCGATAGATCTAAAGCATAGAATTGCTTCTGAGTTGTTTTTAAGGTCATATCAGCACTTGAAAGTTGCAATATTTTCTTGGGATACTTGGGCGAAAAACGCAACGAAATGCCGCCATCGACAATGGTTTTTCCTAAACCCATAGCAATATTGGCTATTCCATCTTCAGATTTTTCAGGTTCTATTGGATAAAAATTGATTGAACGTGCTACTCCCGACATCGTAGGGTAATATTTATCGCCATAATATTTACCACAGATTTCTTGAATTACAATTCCCATTTTTTCTTCTTCCAAAGAATTTTTGGTGGCCTCCATATAAGACTTGCTACTATCAAAATATACCGAAGCATAAACACTTTTTATAGCATTTGTAAGCAACTTTAACATTTGTGATTTTGATTCTACAGAGGGAATCATATAGGTTGAGTATATACCAGCAAATGGCTGATAATGAGAATCCTCCAATACGCTTGACGAGCGGACTGCTAATGGTTTTTTAATGACCTCGATTAACGCTTTTAAGTCATCAATGATACGTTGTGGTAACTTAGCTTGTACAAAACGGTTTAATATTTCTTGATCGGTCAGTTCGCTAGAAAAAGCAGTATCATATAAATCTTGCTCCTCCATAAATTCATCAAAAATATCGGTACTAATTACAACTGTTCTAGGTATGGTAACTAAAACATCGTCGTAATAATTAGTCAAGACATCTTTTTTGATTAAAGAATCTATAAAAGCTAGTCCACGAGCTTTTCCTCCAATGGAACCGTCTCCTATTCTTGAAAACATTAAATAATCGTCGAATCTATCTTTATCGAATTTTGCAATTACACCTCTTCCTTTTGTTTGTCTGTAACTAGAAATTACTTGATACATATAATTTCGCAAATCATCGAAACTATCGAATTCTTCTACAGAAATTGGACGAAATAATTGTGCGATTTGAAATAATGATCGAGCAGTTAACCAACGTGAAAAGCTATTTTTTCGACTGTGATGGGCAATAACATCATCTGGTAAATCTAGAATCTTATGCTGAAGTTGTCTTAAATTCGAAGCCCGACCAATTTCTTCAAGCGTTTTGGGATTCCTAAAAACAAAATCGCCAAAAGCCAGAGAACGAATTAAATAATTTCTTATTCTTCGAGATAAATTTCTTGAGTATTTATAAATAAACCCAACATTTAATTCCTTAGCGTATTTTTCGTTTTTAAGTTCAGAGGATTGTAATAATATTTCAATATATGGATTATCTTTTCTGAGATAATTGGTTAACTTTATTCCTGCCAAGGGGTCCTTAATTCCATTTCTATTATAAGAAATATCGGAGATGACTCCTAAAATATTCATACTGTATTCTTTGTACAACGAAATAGCTTCTTCGTAATTGGTTGCCAAAAGAATTTTGGGACGACCTCTCATTCTCAACATTTTTTGATGTTGATTAACAGCCTCATCCATAAACGTTTGTGACTGTTTAAAAATTACTCTATAAATTTCAGGCAGATAAATACTATAAAACCGAATTGAATCTTCTACAAGTAAAATTGTTTGAACACCAACTTCTTTTACATCGTGGTCTACATTCATTTTATCCTCTATCAGTTTTATTATTGCTACTAATAAATTGGTATCTCCTAACCAAGAAAATACATAATCTACAGCCGAAAAATCTTCAGTTTCTAACAACAAGCTTACTTCTCTAGACATTTGTGTGAGAACAACTAAGGGTTTTTCTGCATATTTAGTTTTAATTTTTTTTGCTAAATTAACCGTTGTCATATCGCTAATACTCAACATAGAAATAACTAAATCTATATTTTCTTCTTCTAATATTTTGAATGCATCTTGTGCATTACTTGCTTTAATAAAATAGGGAGGA
>JAMOQL010000268.1 GCA_027064025.1 Bacteroidales bacterium | reverse complement strand
TTTTAAGCTTTATGGTTCTATCCCTGTATCTGAAAACAAAGAATACATTAATGAGATAACAGAGATGTTTAATAAGAACTCAAAATTACATATTGTTCTTTCTCCTGAAGGGCAATTGTTAAAAACAGACCACTGGAAAAAGGGGTTTTACTATATGGCAAGTAGAGCTAATGTACCTATAATAGTTAGTTATGTTGATTATAAGAAAAAAGAAATGGGTATTAAAGGGGTAATTAATAATACGGATAGTGTATATAGAACAATGTCTAAAGTATGCCAAATGTATAAAAATGTTAATGCTAAGTATCCAGAATATTTTGCACTAGATAAGAGGTATCATTGATTAAATATGGCACATGGAAATACTAATTAAAAAGATCATAAGCAATCTTACATATATAGATGCATCAATAATTAGCAATAAAACTAAATTTAAAGATTTAGGTTTCGATAGTATTGATATGGTTGAATTGATAATGGTTTTGGAAGACAAATTAAAAATAGAAGTAACTAATAATATGTATTATGCTAAAACAATAGCCGAATTAATAGAACAAATTGAGGAATTAAATTAATATAAAATAAATTAAAATTTTAAATATGAACAGATTAGCAGAATTAATAGTAAAATTAAAATGGCCAATAATATTGGTGGTAATTGCATTAACTGTATTTTTTGGTATGCAGTTAAAAAATATAAGCATCAATTCTGATGTATTAAGTTCATTACCCGATGATGACCCCATAGCAAAACTATATAAAAATGTTGGGGATAAATATGGTGGTAATGCAATGGGTATGGTTGTTTTAGAAACTGATGATGTTTTTAAAACCGAAGTATTGGAACACGTAAAACAAATTACCGATAGTTTAAAAATTACAGAGGGTATTTCTACTGTAACAAGTCTTACCGATATAATTGATATAAAATCAACCGAATTTGGTTTGGAAATAGGAAAACTGGTTGATGAATATGAATTGCCACAAACACAAAATGAATTAGATAGTTTAAAAGCCTATGTAAATTCTAAAGACATGTATAGTGGCTCCATTGTTAGCGAAGACGGCACAGCCACTTTAATAATGTTTACTCTGCTCGACGATGCAGATAAGCAAGCCGTTGCAGCAGATGTGAAAAATAAAATTGAACAACTAAATCTTCCAGAAAAAGTGTATTACGGAGGTCTGCCAATGATGATGAACGATGTAGCAGATTTAATAATGGCTGATATAACTTTTCTACTGCCTATTGTGTTTTTATTAATTGCCTTGATTTTGTTTTTAAGCTTTAAAACAGCAAGAGGAGTTATAATGCCACTCTTAACAGCAGGTATTTCTGTTGTTTGGACTTTGGGATTAATGCAAGTATTAGGTTATCAGTTAACTATGATTTCTAATAACATTCCAATCATACTTTTAGCTGTTGGTAGTGCATATACCATTCACGTTTTAAATAGGCTTAACCAAACTTTCGATAAAGATAGAAAGAAGGCAATAATAACAGCAATGGCTTACATATTTATACCTGTAATTTTGGCAGCAGTAACTACGGCTATTGGCTTTGTATCATTTGTGTTTGGGGCATATTTAACCATGATACGCGATTTTGGAATATTTACTTCAATAGGAACATTGTTTGCACTCATGTTATCACTATTCTTTGTGCCTGCGGTTATATCTGCATTATCCTTACATAAAAAAAATGTGAGCAAAGAACAATATAACAAAACTCAAAAAAACAACTTCTTATCAAATAAGATACTGCGTCCTTTAGTAAATCTCTTATTTCATCACCCTAAATATACTTTATCCGCATGGGGGATATTAATAGTATTGAGTATCGGTGGGATGTTTTTAATAACTACCAGTGTAAATATGAATGAGTATTTTAAAGAGGATAATCCAACCAGAGTATCAGAAGATGTGATGCAAGAAAAGTTTGGTGGTTCTCAACCTGTATTTGTAGTTTTTAAAGGCGACATACAAAGTCCAGAAGTTTTAAATATGATGATTAAAACCGAAGACTATATGGAACAATACCCTGAAATATCAACTACCCAATCCATTGCCGATTTGGTAGAAGAAATGAATAACGCTATGGGTGAGGGTAAGAAAATACCAACTTCTAAAGAAAAAATAGAGCAATTATGGTTTTTATTAGACGGACAAGATATATTATCTCAACTTATTACCGACGAGCTTGATGAAGGAATAATTCAGTCAAAATTTGCCTCATCAGACAGTAAAGAAATGAGTGATTTTGTAGATTATATGGATAAATATATAAAAGAAAACTCTACCGAAGACTGTCAAATATCAATAACAGGAATGCCATCTGTTTATGTACGAATGAGTGAGAGTTTATTATCCAGTCAGGCAAGTAGCTTAATTATAGCAATATTAATGGTACTTATTATAGTAGGGTTAATGTTACGGTCTTTCTCAAAAGGTGTTTATGCCACAATTCCAATTATAGCAACCATTGCCATTTTATTCGGTTTTATGGGTTATGTAGGTATCTCATTAGATATTGCAACAGTACTTGTTGCAAGTATTGCTCTTGGTATTGGTATCGATTATTCTATACACGTAATTACACATTTTAATCATTCATTTAAAGAAACAGGCGATATTAATAAAGCCTTGGAAGACACTATAATGGTTAGCGGAAAAGCTATTGTGATAAATGTAGTTTCAGTAGCAGCGGGATTTTTGGTATTGCTATTCTCTCAAATGGTTCCCTTACAGAATTTTGGTCTGTTGGTAGCTTTAAGTATGGTAGGATCAGGGCTTGGCGCCTTAACACTACTGCCTGTTATATTAATATTAACAAATAGAAAAAAGAAAATAACAGTAAAATAATAAATATATAATTAATTGATTTATAAACATTTAAAATTAAAGTAAAATGAGAACAGTAAAAATTTCAGTATTAGTAAGCGCATTATTCCTTTTATTCGGATTTAATGCTAATTCACAAGATGGAAACACAATTCTTAAAAAATTGGACGAAGTAATGTATTCGCCTAAAGACATGACCGGTAACACGGAAATTATCTTAATTGATAAAGCAGGTAAAAAGAAAACTCGCAAGGCAACAACCATTCAAAAAGGAACAGACAAAAGATTGTTCAGGTTTACGGCACCATCTTCACAAGCAGGAATTGCAACCTTGTCTTTACCAAATGATGTAATGTATTTATATATGCCTGCATTTGGTAAAGAACGTAGAATATCTTCTTCTGTAAAATCATCAAAATTTGCAGGAACCGATTTTGCTTACGAAGATATGGAAGCCAAATTATTTGTTGAGAAATATACTGCCAAATTACTAAAAACAGAAGGTGATTTATTAGTTGTTGAATTAAAACCAACATCTAAAAAGTCTTCGTACTCAAAAGTTATCGTGAAATTGGATAAAACCAATTACTATCCTACATATATGGAGTTTTACGATAAAGGGAATAAGAAAATAAAAGAAGCAACCTATAAATTTGAGAAAGTTGGCAAATATTGGAATGCAAAAGAAATAGTTATGACCGATTTAAAGAAAAACCACAAAACCATAATGAAAATGTCTGACATTAAGTATGATACGGGTTTGACTGATGATGACTTTACAGTAAGGAAATTAAAACAATAACAATAATGAGTTCAGTCTAAGAACAGGCAATTTGCATAAAAAGAGTTATTTTTATTTTGTTTGTTTTTTGACTGGACTCAATAATAACTAAGAGGGAGTTGAATAATTATATTGCAAAAGATCTCCCTCTTATATTTAAGCTTTAGAGATAATGAGTAAGAATGTAGCATTAGTATTAGGAAGTGGAGGAGCTCGTGGAGTTGCTCATATTGGCGTAATTAACGAATTACTTAGTCAAGGATATAATATAACGTCTATTTCAGGTACATCGATGGGCGCTCTAGTTGGAGGAATATATGCCACAGGCAGCCTAAAATCATTTGAGGAATGGATGTGTTCTTTAAACAAACTTGATGTATTTAATCTTGTTGATTTTACTTTAAGTTTAAATGGCATTGTAAAAGGCAATAAAATTCTTAAAGAAATGAAGGCCTTGATTCCTGATAGAAAGATTGAAGATTTGTCAATTCCTTTTACAGCAGTTGCTACTGACATTATTAATGGAAAAGAAGTTGTTTTTACTCAAGGAAGCTTATATGATGCTATTAGGGCATCAATTTCTATACCTACAGTATTTACTCCTTTCGATTATAATGGATTGAAACTGGTTGATGGAGGTGTTCTTAATCCAATTCCAATAAACCTTGTAAAGCGACATGAAGACGATATTTTAGTTGTGGTTAATTTAGCCTCTTGTAAAGAATATAAGAAGCCTAAGTCTAAACAAAATAGAACCAATAATGGAAAAAACCACAATAAATATATCAACAAAATTCATGATACTATAAATAATATTATTCCTGAGAATAAGGCTGATAGTATTGGATATTTTAATCTGATGAACAAAACAACAAGTCTTATGATTCAGAAGGTATCAGATCTTACATTAGAACAATACAAACCAGATGTATTGATTGAGCTTCCGAGAGATGCTTTTGGTACGTTTGAGTTTTATAAGTCTAAAGAGATTATTGAATATGGAGAACTTGAAACAAGAAAAGAATTAGAAAAACTGTAATTATATGAAAAAAATAACAGCAATAATTTGTGTTTATAACGAAGAAAAAACCATTAAAAGTGTTGTATCGACAGTATGTGATTACTTTTTTGATGAAGTAATTGTTGTAAACGATGGCTCAATAGACAAAACTGATGATATATTGAATGAACTCAAGAATATCTACGAGTTCAAATATATTAAATTTGAGAAAAACAAAGGTAAAGGTTTTGCAATGGCAACGGGTATTGAAAATGCAAGTGGTGAAATCATAGTTTTTGTAGATGCCGACTTATCCGACTTGAAAGAAGACCATCTGTTTGAATTGGCTATGCCCTTAATACACAAAAAGGTTGATATGATACTTGGCCAGGCAACCGAAACATTAATTGATTACAGCGTAAATCCTTTTAAATCGTTTACTGGCGAGAGGTCGGTATTTAAGAAAGATATACTGCCCATTGTCGATAAAATGAGACATTCGAGATTTGGTGTTGAAACACTTATTAACCTGTATTATCAATCGGAAGGTAAAAAAGTGAAGTATGTAATGTTGAGTGGATTAAAACATCCTACAAAATTTGATAAAGTTTCAAAACAACAAGCCTTTAAAGAATTCGTGAAAGAAGGGCAACAAATTGCCTTAACTGCATTTAAAAATTTTGATTTAATAACAAGTTCAATTATAAAGAAATTAAAAATATGAAGCTCTTAAAACAGGAATTTTAGATCAAAATATTTTTAACAAGTGAAAAAAAAATACAATTAAGAATAGTTTAAATTAATAAGTATAAATATGAAACGAATAAATTTAATAATCATTGGAGCAATAGCACTTCTGTTTAGTGCAAATATTGCAAAAGCACAAGACGATGCAAGTAAACTTAAACTGTCGGGAGAATTAATGACCGACCAACGATTTTTGCTTGACGACCCAAACGATTGGGCTTGGAATGAAAACCGCTTAACATTAAAATTTAATAAAAAAATATCAGGTAATTCCAAATTTTATAGCGAAGTTTGGTTAAGAAACATAGGGCTTCCACAAATAAATTCATCGGCAGACCTTTACAATAAAGGAATTGTTGACCCATACAACTTAGAGATAAGAGAAGCTTATGTTCAATTGTTTGGCGTTTTAAGTAAAAATTTAGATGTAAAAATCGGTCGGCAGCGTATTGTTTGGGGTACAGCCGACAAACTAAATCCAACTGATAATCTTAACCCTTACGATTTAGAAGATGTATTAGACTTTGGTCGCCATAGAGGTTCCGATGCGATTAGTTTTGACTATTATTTTAATTCAGAGTTTTCTTTACAAGGCGCATATATTCCATTTTTCCAGCCAGCCAATATGCCTGTTGGTATTTTTGCAACGGCACTTTCGCCATCAATGGAAATGCCACAAGGAACAACCCTAATGGGAATGAGCGACCAAGTAAATATGCCACGATATAATTTAGCAGAAAGCTCAACCGCAGGATTAAAGTTTAAAGGTTTTGCAGCAGGTTTCGATTTTTCGTTAAGCTATGTTTGGGGTAGAGATGGAATGCCAATGGCTACTTATAACACTTTTACTCCTGTTGATACAATGGGTGGAATTTCAATACATTCAGATTTATCAT
>JAMOQL010000267.1 GCA_027064025.1 Bacteroidales bacterium | reverse complement strand
GGAAGCCGAAAACAAAAAAATTGATAGAAACATAATTAACGATACATTTTTTACTTTTCTCATTTTGTCTGATTTTAAATGTTAAATTTTAGATATTTACAGAAATATTAAAAATAGTTATTAAAACAATTTAAGTATTTATACGTAATAAAATAACCAAAAATGTATGGAATCTTAAAATATCTGTCTATTTTTAAACCTTCTTTGCATTTTAGACGTTAGATATTCAGAAAGGTTTAATTCCGTTTTGTTTTTTTTGAAATTAATCTTGAGGGGAATTCATAAGTAGCGGAGTATTAATGGTATATATTCTAAATTAAAAAAACTTAAATATGAAAAAAACAGTTTTAGTAGCTGGAGGAACTGGTTATATAGGTTCGCATACAGCCGTAGAATTAATTCAAAAGGGCTATAATGTTGTTATTGCAGATAGTTTAGAGAATTCTGAAATCACAGTTTTAGATGGAATAGAGAAGATAACAGGTGTTAAACCACAGTTCGAAGAACTTGATTTATCAGAAAGAGAGAGTTGTTTAGGGTTATTTAAAAAATATTCAAACATTGATGCTGTGATACATTTTGCGGCTTATAAGGCCGTTGGGGAGTCCGTAGATTTTCCTTTGAAATATTATAGAAATAATCTAAATTCATTGATGAATATTTTGGAGGGAATGAAATTAGTTGGAACTAATAATCTGGTTTTTTCTTCATCTTGTACAGTTTATGGGCAACCAGATTTGTTGCCTGTAACCGAAAAAACAGATATTCAGGAAGCGAACTCACCATATGGGAATACCAAACAAATTTCTGAAGAAATTATTAGAGATTTCTTGAATGTAAACAAAAATCAAAAAGCCATAGCATTAAGATATTTTAATCCTATTGGAGCACATGCGTCGGCTTTGATTGGAGAATTGCCCATTGGCGTGCCCAATAATTTAGTCCCTTTCATCACCCAAACCGTAGCAGGTTTAAGACAAGAATTGTCTGTGTTTGGTGATGATTATAATACGCCAGACGGTTCAGCTGTCAGAGATTATATTCATGTGGTCGATTTGGCCAAAGCACATGTAGTAGCTATTGATAGAATGCTCGAAGATAAAAATAAAGCTCAGTTAGAATATTTTAATCTAGGAACGGGGAATGGAGTCTCTGTTTTGGAATGTATAGAAAGTTTCGAAAAAGTTACAGGTTTGAAAGTGCCTCATAAGATAGTTGGAAGAAGAGCAGGTGATATAGAACAAATTTGGGCTAATACAAGTTACGCTAACGATGAGTTAGGATGGAAAGCAGAGCTTGGAATTGATGATTGTATGCTATCGGCATGGAACTGGGAAAAAAATATCAGAAATATAAAATAAGGTCAACAATATTGAATTATTTAATTAGGAAATCATGAAAAATATTTTAATAACTGGAGGAGCAGGCTTCATAGGCTCTCATGTCGTACGTTTATTTGTAAATAAATATCCAAACTACCATATTTATAATTTAGATGCGTTAACTTATGCAGGGAATATGGAAAATAATATTGATGTAGAAGGTAAAGAGAATTATTCTTTTATTAAAGGAGATATTACAGATGATATTTTTATTAAAGAAATATTTGAGAAATATAAATTTGAAGGTGTTGTCCATTTGGCCGCTGAGTCGCATGTCGATCGCTCTATTTCGAATCCGAATGAGTTTATTAATACCAATGTAATTGGAACTGCGAATTTATTGAATGCTGCTAGAACTTTGTGGAAAGATAATATGGAAGGCAAGCGCTTTTATCATATTTCTACAGACGAAGTTTATGGTTCGTTAGGTAAAAAAGGTTTGTTTACCGAAGAAACTTCTTACGACCCTAAAAGTCCTTATTCCGCATCAAAAGCATCTTCAGATCATTTAGTTAGAGCATATTACAATACTTACAATTTGCCAGTAGTAATATCTAATTGCTCCAATAATTATGGTCCAAATCAATTTCCAGAGAAATTATTACCACTATCAATTAATAATATTGTGAACAAAAGACCTATTCCAATTTATGGCAAAGGAGATAATATTAGAGATTGGTTATATGTTGTCGATCATGCAAGAGCCATCGATATGATTTATCATGATGCTAAAGCTGGTGAAACTTATAATATTGGAGGACATAACGAGCTGCAAAATATTGAACTAATATATCAATTGTGCGATATTATGGACGAAAAACTAGGTCGATATAAGGGTGAATCTAGAAAACTTATTACCTTTGTTACCGACCGAGCTGGGCACGATATGCGTTATGCAATAGATGCCTCTAAAATACATAGAGATTTAGGTTGGAAACCTAGTTTAGAATTCCCTGAAGGGCTTAGAAAAACAGTTGATTGGTATTTGGATAATACTCAATGGAGTGAAAATATATTAAGTGGAGATTACGAAAAATATTACGAAAAACAATATAATAACAGGTAAGTTTATCTTACTTAGTTTAGTATTATTTTTGTTTTATAATTGTACTATTCCAACACATACTTCGGTTAAGCATCATAAAAATCTAGCCTATTTATATAACGATTCGGAAGCTTATTTGCACCCGAAATATCAAGTATATAATTTTACAAACGATTCCTCGATAGTGTACTTTAAAATACCTACCGAGGATTTGTTGGTTAGAGATTTGGGAGATAAATATGATAAATATGCAGTGGTTGAATTAAACTATCGGTTATACGAATCCTTATCAATTGCTAGTTTAATAGATTCGGCTACGATTACACAAAAAATAATTATCGATAAGTCGAATAAAAACAATCTTTATAGTTTTAAAATAAAAACGCCCTATTTAATTAAATCATATTTACGTATTCAAATTAAAGATTTGTATAGCGAGAGAAAGCGTCAAGATTATATTGAGATAGATAAAATGAGCTCTGTAAATAGACAAAACTTTTTGATTTTATCTAAAAGTGATAAAACACCTCTATTTGGGAATCAGATTTTAGTGGGTTCATATTATTTGGTCGAAAGTGAATTGCAAAAAAATAATAGACTTTATGTCGAAACTCAAGCTATTATTAAAACCATCCCGAATTTGCCATTTTCAACTCAACGAACCAGTTCTGTGAAGTTCAAATCGGATTCGACTTACTTATTAAAAAACGGCATATTGAAAACAGAACAAGCTAATTTGTTGTTTCTAACTTTCGATACTACAAAAATAAAAGGGGTGGCCTTATATGCTTACGATTCTACAGAAAATTACTTGCATACGCCCAGGCAGATGATAGAGCCTCTTAGTTACCTACTTAGCCCAAAAGAATATCAATTATTGTTGCAAGATTCAAATCCTAAATTTGCTTTAGATAAGTTTTGGTTAAAGATGGGGGAGAATACTAGGCATGCCAAAGAAATGATTAAAGTTTATTATCATAGAGTTTCGGTAAGTAATAAATATTTTTCTTCGTACCGATTGGGTTGGAGAACAGATAGAGGAATGGTATATGTTATTTACGGAGAGCCAACGGTTATTTATAAATCGGAGACTCTTGAACGGTGGATATATGGAAACGAGGAGTCGGGTCAATCTATATTATTCGATTTTAAAAAAGAAAAGAACCCTTTTACAGATAATGATTTTGAATTATTAAGAGAAGAAGAATATCAAAAAACATGGTTTCAGGCTATTGATTCTTGGCGGAATGGAAGAATATATTCTATTGCAAAATAAAGAAATATGATAAAAACAGTTATTGTGAATATATTATTATTGCTTTTATTATCTCGTTGTGGTGAAACTCAAATATTTGAGCCAGGTACAGAGAAGTCGTTAATTGCAATTAACTATAGACAACCAGATTCTATAAAAATTGAAAAAGGAATTCCTGATGTTTATACTAATCAACTAATTAATATTGAGATTTGGTATTTTGGTAGAGATACTTCGTTAATCTTTGCTGATGAAAAATTACAAACTCTTAAAATAAACAAATAAATAATGAAATTAGCAATAGTAGGAGTAAGCGGTTTGGTAGGAAGTGTAATACTAAAAGTTCTAAAAGAACATCAATTAGATATAGATCAGCTAATCCCTGTTGCCTCTTCCAAATCTATTGGTAAAGAAATAGTGTTTAGTAATAAGACTTATAAAATTATGTCTATGCAAGATGCTATTGCTCAAAAACCAGATGTTGCAATTTTTTCTGCTGGTGGGTCGGTGTCGCTTGAGTTTGCTCCGAAATTTGCAGAAGTGGGTAGTTTTGTTATCGATAATTCTTCGGCTTGGCGAATGGATCAATCAAAAAAACTTATTATTCCAGAGCTTAATGGCGATATTATTTCTAAAGCTGACAAAATAATTGCTAATCCAAATTGTTCTACTATTCAGATGCTACTACCTTTATCCGTTTTACATCAGAAATACAAGATAAAACGAATTGTTGTTTCAACTTATCAATCTATTTCAGGCTCTGGTCAGAAAGCAATTCAGCAATTTGAGTCAGAACGAAAGAATGAAAAAAGTGATAACGTTTATCCTCATCAGATAGATCGGAATTGTTTACCCCATTGCGACGATTTTATCGAAAATGGTTATACTAAGGAAGAAATGAAGTTGGTTAACGAAACGCATAAAATTTTTAACGACAATAACATCGGAGTTTCAGCAACAGCAGTTCGTGTTCCCGTTACAGGTGGACATTCTGAATCTGTTAATGTTGAGTTTGAAAAAGATTTTGAGATAGAGGAAGTTTTACAATTGTTATCTTCTGCTAAAGGAATTACGGTTCAAGATGATAATGAAAAAAATATTTACCCTATGCCTTTTATGGCACAGGGGAAGGATGATGTTTTTGTAGGAAGAATTCGACGAGATTTCTCACAGAAAAACACTATAAACTTATGGATTGTGGCAGATAATCTTCGAAAAGGAGCAGCAACAAATGCTGTTCAAATTGTAGAATTATTAATTCGAAAGAAATATATTTATTAATTAGTGCTGTAACTTTTATCTCTCAAAAGAGTCATATCTTTTTAAAAAGATTAAATTTGTGTAGTTTTGATATAAGATTATTAACTTTTATAAGTTCGAATATACGTTTAATATTATTAATATAAATATAGAAAAATGAGAAAATTAATTTTAGTGGTGGCTGTTTTTGCTCTTATGGGTTCTGCTTTTGCGCAAGATACAGATAAAAAAGAAGCTGAAAAAGAAGGCTATAAATTTACAGTTGTAAAGCAGATAGATGCCACATCTGTTAAGAATCAAAATCGAGCAGGAACCTGCTGGTCTTATTCAGGTATTTCATTTCTAGAATCTGAAATTATAAGAATGGGTAAAGGCGATAAGGATATTGATTTATCAGAAATGTTTATTGTAAGGCATACTTATAAAGAGAAAGCAGAGAAATATGTTCGTATGCATGGTATCTTAAATTTTGGACAAGGAGGAGCATTTCACGATGTTACAGAAATGATTCGTAAGTACGGAATTATGCCTCAAGAACTTTATACAGGGTTGCATTATGGAACCGATAAAGATGTTCATGGAGAGTTAGATGCAATTTTAACATCTTATGTGAAAGCTGTGGTTGAGAACAAGAACCATAAAATTACGCCAGTTTGGATGAAAGGATATGAGGGTATTCTCAATACTTATTTAGGAGCTGTACCAGAAAAGTTTAATTATAAAGGAAAAGAATATACTCCAAAAACTTATGCTAGTTCTTTAGGACTCGATGCAGATAATTATATAGAAATTAGTTCTTTTACACATCATCCATTTTACTCTAAATTTATTATGGAAGTTCAAGATAATTGGATGTGGGATGCTGTTTATAATGTGCCTTTAGACGATATGATTAAGATAATGGATAACGCTTTAGAGAACGGTTATACTATTGGTTGGGGAGCCGATGTTAGCGAAAAAGGTTTTTCTTGGAAAAATGGTGTTGCTGTTGTTCCTGAAGAAGCTAAAGAAAATTTATCTGATAATGAGCAATCTAAATGGGCAGAACTTACAGCAAGACAAAGAGCTAAGTTGTTTTATTCTTTCGATGCTCCTGCAAAAGAAAAAGTAATTACTCAAGAAATGCGTCAAGAAGGTTTCGATAATTACGAAACTACAGACGACCATGGTATGCATATTACTGGAATAGCAAAAGATCAGAACGGAACAAAATACTATATTGTAAAAAATTCCTGGTCGGCTAAAGGAAACGATTATGCTGGATATTTTTATGCATCAGAAGCTTTTGTTAGACTAAAAACAATTGATTTTATGATTCATAAAGATGCTTTGCCAAAAAATATCAGAAAGAAATTAGAGATTAAATAAATCTTTTAACTTATAGATTTAAAGCAGGTTTGTTAATTCAAATCTGTTTTTTTATGGGTCTATTTTTAGACTCCAATAATTAATA
>JAMOQL010000266.1 GCA_027064025.1 Bacteroidales bacterium | reverse complement strand
TTATTAGAATTAATAGGAATCGATCAAAACGGTCATACAGTTCATTATCAGTAATAGATAGAAATATGAATATTATTCAACTCATACGATTAATTTTAAAGAATATTAAGTTAATTCTTATTGTTCCTATTATTCTTGCGGTGTTGGTTTCTTATTTAACAAGAAATACACCGCAGAAGTTTACTTCAAAAACAATTATTTATACAGGAATTGGAACAGGTTATAACATTCAATCTGTTAATAATTCGAAGTTTGATTTTATGAAAAATAAGACGGCTTTCGATAATTTGATTAATATTATAGAATCGAGGAAAACATTTGAAGAAGTAGGACTTCGTTTGTTGGCAAAACATTTATCTATAGAAAAACCTTATCCTACATATATTTCTAAGGCACACTACGATAAGTTAATGATAGAATTCCCAGATTCTTTGAAAAAAATATTAGTTGTGAAAGGAGACTATGAGCAAACTTACAATAATTTGATGCACAATGCAAAGTCTAGTGAGTTTAATTATATGTATAAATTAATCAATAACGATGATCCTTATTATAGTATTAAAGCGATTTCTTCCATTTCTGTTATGAGAATATCAAATAGTGATTTAATAGAAATTAATTTTGCAGCAGATGATGCAGGGGTTTGTCAACAAACTTTAGAAATATTAAATGAGGTTTTTGTAAATAATTATAAAGGGATAAAAGAGGGTGAAACGAGTAATGTAGTTGCTTATTTTGAGGATCAGTTAAAAATAGCAAAAGAAAAATTGAATGCTGTTGAACAAAAGTTATTAAAATTTAATCAGTCGAATAATATTATCAATTATTACGAGCAGACTAAACATATCTCGAAATACAGAGAGGATATTGATTTATTGTATCAACAAGAGATGATGCAGGCGGCTGCTGCAAAAGCTTCTATTTCTAAGATAGAGGATCAATTAAACAAACGAAATAGAACATTATTAAAGAGTGCAAAAGTTATCAATCAGAGAAAAAGATTGTCAGAAATTACTACTAGAATAGCCATATTAGAAGTGAAGAATCATGATGAAGCTAAGGAAAGCGAAGAGCTAATTGGTTTATATACAGAGGCGCAGAAAATTAAATCGAAATTGAATGCTACTTTAGATCAAGTTGGAATTGTAGAAAACACTACCGCAGGTTTGTCTCAGGAGGAGTTGATGTTGAAATGGTTAACGCAGATTATTAGTTACGAGGAAAGTAATGCTCGTTTGGCAATTTATAGAAATAAAATCGCTGATTTAGAATTAACGTATAAGAAATATGCCCCCCTAGGAGCAACAATGATGCGTATAGAAAGACAGATTTCTGTCTCAGAAAAAGAATATTTATCTATTTTAAAAGGATTAAATGATAGTAAAATTATGCAACGGAATATTCAAATGTCGACCAACTTAGACATAATGGATAAACCATATTTCCCTGTAGTTCCAGAGCCTTCTAAAAGAAAGCTTTTGATTGTTGCTGCAGGTTTTGTCGGTTTTGTTTTAATGGTTTTTATTATCATTATCATAGAATATTTTGATACTTCGATTAAAACACATCTCAATTTAGAAAAATTGACAGGTTTAGAAACCGCTGGAGCTTTTCCTAATTTATATAATCATGATAAAAAGATAGATTTTGAATATGTGGTATCTAGGTCTATTGATGAAATAGCACAACGGATTCGGATGAAGGCTTTTGGTTTTGGCGATCAAGAAGCGCATAAACCTTATATTATTGTTCTTTTTAGCACCTCTTTTAGTGATGGAAAAACAACAATGGCTAAACAATTACATAATGAATATATGAAAGATGGATTTAAAGTTGCATTCTTTAATTATCTAATACACAATACCCCTAGCGAAAATGATGATGGTCAAGGATCAAACTATTACAATTTTGACGATCTATTTAATAATGAATTTAATATTCATAATTTCTTTATTGAGATGATTGGAACAGATTATAAAAAGATGGATTTTATTTTTATTGAAATTCCTTCAATATTGCATTATCCAGCACCAATTAGAATGCTTAAAAGTGTCAATTTTGCTTTATTTGTGGCAAGAGCTAATAGAGCGTGGTCAATTGCAGAAACAAATGTAGTTCAGAAATTTAAAGATACTGTTCTTGAGAGTACAGAAACTGAGTCTATTGCTAATGGTGTTAAAGTTGATGTTTTAGAAACAATAATTGGAGAAATTCCAAAAAAACGTAGTAGAATAAGAAAACTGATTAAACGATTAATAAAGTTCCAAGTGTCATCTCAGAAATTGTATAAATAAATGATACATAAAATAAAAAAGATATTACTAAAGCCTGATTTGTTATCACTAATAGGAAATATGCTTTATGCAGCACTTGGTTTTGCGAGTTTTCTAATTCTAACAAGAAGTTTTCCTAAAGAAATATTTGGAGAATGGGTATTATTTGTAACAACCTCTAATTTTATCGAGATGTTTCGTTTTGGGATAACAAGAACGGCAATAGTTCGTTTCTTATCTGGTGGGACAGAAGACGATAAGGAAAAATTAATTGGAGCAAACTGGCTTATTGGTATTGTAATAACTGTAATATTGATAATAATAATATTAGCGGTTAACCTTCTTTTTAGAGAAAGTATTAAACAGTCAGGATTTAATTTATTTTTTATTTGGTACCCCATTTATGCAATTCTTAATTTACCTTTTAATAATGCATTAACAGTTCTCCAGGCCAAGCTTCAGTTTGGAAAGATATTAAAATTACGAACCTTAAATATTTTAATTTTCGACCTGTTTTTGATATCTAATTTGTTTTATCTAGAACAAAGTATTACACAGGTTGTGATAGCATTTTTAATAATTACACTTCTTACCTCTTTAATAAGTTTAATCAATAAATGGGACGGAATCTATTTGTTATTTAAATCTGATAAAGCAACAGTACGTAAAATTCTTGATTTTGGGAAATATACAACAGGTACATTAATAGGAAGTAATTTATTGAAAAGTGCCGATACATTTATTATTAGTTTAAGTCCAATTTTAGGAACAGCAGGAGTGGCATTGTATAGTGTTCCTCTTAAATTAACAGAAGTAATGGAAATCCCATTACGAAGTTTTGCGGCAACAGCTTTTCCAAAAATGTCAAAGGCAAGTATAGAAAATGATTTACAGAAAGTGAAAAATCTATTTTATAAATATTCAGGTTCATTGACTCTTTTGTTTATTCCATTTGCAATCTTTAATTTTATCTTTGCAGAATTCTTTGTGTCAATTTTAGGAGGACATGAGTATATAGAAACAGCAAATATTTATAGGGTTTTCTGTCTTTATGGATTAATATTACCTTTGGATAGATTTACAGGAGTAGGTTTAGATGCTATAAACCGACCAAAACAGAATTTCTATAAAGTAGTATTTATGGTATTTGCGAATATTATTGGAGATCTAATTGCCGTATATTATTTTCATAGTATTTTTTATGTTGCAGTAATAACTATTGTAATGACCTTTGTCGGAATATTTGTAGGGTATCATTTTTTCAATAAAGAGGTAAATCTAGATGTAAAAAAGATCTTCACAGAAGGAGGTTCATTCTTAATGAATTTGAAGAAAAATCTAATTCATTAATGTTAAAAGATGAGAATCCATATAAACCACAAGACTTTTTAAAGACCTATTGGGGCTTAGGACTCGTTATGCTTATTTCTATTGTTAGCGCCTCTGCAATTGCCAAAGGAGGTATAGTTGCAGTAGCAGGATTGATGGGGATGCCATTTGTTATTATATTTCTTAATAAGGTTTTCTTAAAACCAGAAATTGGAATTACAACTATTTTAGTTTTAGGTTTTACAGCAATTGGAATCTTACGTTATTTACCAGGGCAGATACCATTAGGTTTAAGTATCGATGGCTTTTTATTTTTAACCTATTTATCTTTGTTTTTTAAATCAACAACAGGGTATGTACCTTGGCATAAGGCAGGTAGTATATTAACTCTCCTAGCTGCAATTTGGTTTGGATATTCTTTATTCGAGTTAATCAATCCAGAAGCAAGAAGTAAGGTAGCTTGGTTTTATGCAATGAGAGGGGTTTCCTTGTATCAGTTAATGCTAATTCCTTTAGTGTTTATTTTATACGATAAAAATAAATATTTGCAATTTTTCTTTCTTATTTGGGGAATCTTATCCATTCTAGGAAGTATGAAAGGAGTAATGCAATTATTTATGGGTCCCGATTTTGCGGAGCAAGCATGGTTAGATAATGGTAACGCAGGAACGCATATTCTTTTTGGAAAATTAAGAGTATTCTCTTTTTATAGTGATGCTGGGCAATTTGGAGCGGCTCAGGGGCATGCAGGAATTGTATTTGGGATATTATATCTACAATGTAAAGAAAAAAAACGAAAGATATTTTATTTAATTGTTTCACTTTTAGGTATCTGGGGGATGCTTATGTCTGGAACTAGAGGGGCGATTGCTGTCCCTGGAGCAGGCGTTTTTATTTATTTGATATTAAAAAAGAATTTTAAATTAACGACCATTGGTTTTGTTGTAATGGTATTGTTCTATGTCTTCTTTCGGTACACGATGTTGCTTAATGGAAATGCACAAATTCGGCGAATGCGGACAGGCTTCGATCCCAATAATCCATCATTAATGGTGCGTAAAGCAAATCAAGCAATTCTTAAAGGTTACCTTGCTTCTAGACCTTTTGGCGGAGGATTAGGCTCTGCCGGAAGTTGGGGATTACGATTTACTCCTAATGGTTTTTTAGCAAATGTACCTACTGATAGTTGGTTTGTTGCTATTTGGGCTGAAAATGGAATTGTAGGCTTGTATTTACATTTAGCAATTTTGTTATATATTTTAGGGTACGGGTCTTTTTTAGTCCTATTTAAACTTAAGAATCCTGTGATGATTAATAGAATTCAAGCCCTAGTTGCAGGGCATGCAGGAATAATGGCTGTTTCTTATGGTAATGGAGTATTAGGACAATTACCAACAAGTATTGTTTTATATACGAGTATGGCATATATTTTTATGGCTGAGAAATTAGAAAAAGAATATATAGAGGAAGAAGAAAGTAAGCAGAAAACAATTGAATTAGATCCATCTTCAGTAAAAACAATTTCTAGTTTAAAATAATCAAGGATTTTAAAACCTTTTACTTAAAAAATCAGTAAAAAACATTAATTGTGAAAACATCACACTGTGTTTTTCTAAATCTTAGCTGACGAAGAAATAGTTGATTATTAAGTAAAAAAAATCCAAAATTATGAATAGTAATAACTTACCACTCGTATCTATTATCTCCATCAATTATAATCAATCATTAGTGACACTTGAATTTATAGAATCATTATCTCACCTTACTTATCCTAATTATGAGATTATTATTATCGATAACGCTTCTCCTTCCGATAACCCGGATCTTATCAAAGAAAAATATCCTAATACAACCTTAATTAAGAGTAAAGAAAATTTAGGCTTTGCCGGTGGAAATAATATTGGAATTATTAATTCGAATGGGAAATATCTGCTTTTTATTAATAATGATACCGAGGTAGAACTTAATTTTCTTGAACCTATGGTAGATGCTTTTGAAGAAGATGATAAATTAGGAATGGTATCTCCAAAAATAATTTTTCACCATAGCAAAGAACAAAAGATAATGCAATATGCAGGTGGTACAGAAATAAATTATATCAAGGGGACGGGACGTTTTTATGGATATGGAGAAGTAGATAAAGAGCAATATAAAACAACTTACACCAATCTTATTCATGGTGCTGCAGTTATGGTTCCTAGAGAATTAATGAAAACAGTCGGTGTTTGGCCCGATGTGTTCTTTTTGTATTATGAAGAAATTGATTGGAGCGAACATTTTAAACGATCTGGGTATAAACTTAAATATATTGCTGAGTCTACAATTTATCACAAAGAATCTATTTCGATAGGGAAAGCAACTCCTTTACGAGTTTTTTATATGAATAGAAATCGTCAGCTATTTATTCGACGGAATGCCACTGCGAGTAAAAAAATATTGGCATTACTGTATTTCTATTTTGCAACACTTCCCAAATCAACATTATATTTCCTTTTCAAAGCAAAATTCGATTTATTATCGGCTTTGTGGAGAGGTGTTTTTTGGAATGTTTCCCATTTCTCTAGCTTAAAACAAAATCCTCGATTAGTAGAGAACAATATAAATATAAGAATCATTAATTCAACTTATAAATACGAAAGATTATGAAAGAATTGATAAACAGAGAATTTGCGAAATTTATTAAAGATAAGGGGGTTAAGCCAGGAGCTTATGCAAAATTTATTTTTACATTTCATTTAATAGGCTTGGCTTATACTTTAGTATTAACTCGAATATATTTACGAAAAGTAAACCGATTAGGGAAGGTTGTTATTGCAAAAGGGAAACCTGCTAT
>JAMOQL010000265.1 GCA_027064025.1 Bacteroidales bacterium | reverse complement strand
TTAAGTTAGTTACAGCTGCGTAAGTTGGGTAGCCCGGATTTGGAACAAGAACCTGATCTCCTGCATTTAAGAACGCCATTGAAACCAACATAATTCCTTCTTTTGATCCTATTAAAGGCTGAACCTCGGAGCTATTAAGTTCTACATTAAAATATCTTTTATACCAATTAGAAAAAGCATCTCTTAACTCAATTATTCCTGAATAATTCTGATATGCATGATTTTCTTTTTTTAAACTTTCTTCTACAAGTTTATAAATTGTTTTTTCATCAGGAGCAAGGTCTGGACTGCCAATACCAAGATTAATCACCTTTCTGCCAGAAGCTTCAATTTCTCTTATTTCTTGAAGCTTTTTTGAGAAATAATACTCTTTTACAGAATTTAATCTGTTTGCTTTTTTAATAATCATTATTCTTTATTTTTTTGTGATGTTCAAAATCAATATCCTCTAGGCTTAACCCACGAGATATGATAAGGACTAAATTTATTACCTCTAAATATCCCGAATGGGATTAACTATCTAAACTTTTATTTTCATTTGGTCTATTTCCTTTTTCGTATTCGCCAATTATATTCAAGTTTTGAGTCAAAGGTAAAATTGCATCTAAAGATTGACGATATTTCTTATAATCTGAAAAAACTAAATCGGCATAAAACATATATTCCCATTCTTTTCCAACAACAGGTAATGATTGAATTTTACTCAGGTTTATTTTATAAAAAGATAAAACTGATAAAACTCGCGATAAACTACCTTCCTCGTTTGGTAGAGAAAAGCTAATAGACGATTTATTAATTTCTTTATTTTGTGTATGAAGTTTATAGGTGGTTTCGTTAGAAATAACCAAAAAACGAGTGTAATTCTTTTTATTGGTTTCAATACTTCTTGCCAAAATTTTTAGCCCATACATTTCTGCGGCTAAATCGCTCGAAATAGCGGCTTCACCCTCAATATTACCTTCTGCTATTCGTTTTGCACTTAATGCTGTGTCTTCGCTATCGATTAATCGAACTCCTTTCCTCCTTAATGGATTCAGGAATTCGTGGCACTGTTGAATAGCCATAGGGTGAGAATGAACCTCTTTAATATCGTCGATATTTTGAGAAGGAAGCGCAACTAAGTTTTGTTCTATTCTCAAATATACTTCGCCCATAATCTTTAATCCAGATTGTTTTAACAAAGCATAATTCTGAATAATACTTCCTGCAACCGTATTTTCTATAGCAAGCATAGCTATTTCTGAAGTATTAAATTTTAAGCTATCAAACAAATCGTTAAAAGTATTGCATTGTATAATTTCAATTTCCTCTTTCTCAAAATACTTGCGTGTTGCAATCTCATGGAAAGCTCCTAAAACACCTTGTATTGCTATTCTCATTATTGTTTTTTTATATTAAAAAAAAAGACTCCCGAGATATTTTATCTCGGGAGTCTTTACACTTTAATCGTTTATATTTTTACATACAACTATATCCCGAGCTTTATATTATGATAAGACCAGAAATAAAAGAATTGTATGTTTAAACTATTAATCATTTGAAATTTTAGTTTTGTTTTAATTAATTTGTGCAAATGTATGTTAATTATTATCGATGTTCCAAATTATTAATCTGCTAATTGATTAATTGAGCTGTTGATTAGATGTAATGCTCTCATTTAATATTGATTACCGACTTGATGTATTCGTGTATTTTTTTATGACCTACTAAACTTTTAACAAAAGCAGAGCCTATAATTGCTCCGTTTGCATAATTACAAGCATTGTTAAACGTCTTTTTGTCCGAAATACCAAAGCCAATTAGAGTTGGCGATTTAATATTTTGTAATCGACTAAACATTGTTTTTAGCACATTATTATCGGCTTGTTTTATTCCTGTTGTAGATGCTGATGAAACTACATAAATAAAACTTGTTGAGTGATTATCTATTTGCTTTATTCTTTCGTCGGAGGAAGATGGCGTAATTAGATTTATATTGTGCAGATTATGTTCTGTAAAAAGCAATTTGTAATCTCTAACAAACAAATCGAAAATATTAATGTGACAACAATTATATACAGAAGTAAATTAACAAAGAAAAACTCCTATCCTACTTTTTTTAAATTATTATTAAAAAATCTGTCGAGCCATCAAATCGACAAGCCATTATCCGTTAATTCATTATTTTCCAGCGTGAAAATCAATCCGCTCGAAATTTTGTAAATTCCATACTTAAATATTCAAGAAGAATATTATTAATCTCTGTTTTCCTGTTTTTATTTCGCTCTAAATATTCTGTTAATATCTTATCTAGTTAGAATATATTTTAAATCCATTTCTAAATTTTATTTATTATATTTCCTCTGCAACGAACTAGATATTTAATAGAATTTATTTGTTCCGCATTTCGTTCAACAACTGATGTAATAGTAGCAACGGTTTTCAAAGCGATACTATTCAAATCTACCAAATAGCCAAATCTTCAATCTAATCTAATTGTCAAATCGAAGATTTGG
>JAMOQL010000264.1 GCA_027064025.1 Bacteroidales bacterium | reverse complement strand
CGGTGCTAAAAACGAGCAGCACACCTAAAGTCCGCACACACTCGCTATGTCTTTTTTAGTATTTCGTTGACGATTCATTATTTAAGAAAATCTGATTCTTGGTATTTAGGATTAGGGTAAGTATAAAAGCCTTCACCACTTGCTATTCCAAGTTTACCTTTATCAATCCATTCATTTTTTATTTTATTTGCTCTATCAATCATTTTTTCATCATTATTTTTAGTTCCATTCATAAGAGCAATATTATAAACAGTGTTCATACCAATCATATCGATTATTCCAAAAGGGCCAATTTTAGCACCTGTACTTATCATCCATGTTTTGTCAATACTTTCGAAATCAGATACACCATTAAAAAATAAATTTTGGCCAGCAGATAATAAAGGTACTAATAACGAATTTAATACATAACCAGGCTGTTCTTTGTGAATTGGAATTGGCACCATTCCAATATTTTTTGCAAAATCAAGAACAATATCAAAATATTTAGGATTTGTACCGTTATGCATCATTACTTCACCCACGTTAGCATCCCATACAGGATTTGCAAAATGCAATGCTAAAAACTTTTCTGGACGTCCTGTTTCTTTAGCAAACATACTAGGTAACAAAGTAGAGGAATTGCTTGTGAAAATTGTTTTTTGTGGTGCAAGCTTCGCTAATTTTTTATAGAACGTTTTTTTTACATCTATATTTTCAGGTATCGATTCACTTATTATATCAGCATCTATAACAGCTTCGGCTAAATCATTTGTATAAGTTAATCTACTTATTGTTTTATCAATCTTATCTTGACTTGCTCCTCTCTGATTTATAAATATTTCTGCAAATTTTTTATGAAAACCTTTACTTGTTTCTAATCCTTCTTCAAAAGCATCATAAACTGTTACGTTAAAACCGCTAAATGCAGTTTGCCATGCTATTTGTGAACCAAGAACTCCTGCACCTATTATTGTTACATTTTTAATTTCCATGATTATTTTTTTTATAGTTAATAAATTAGATAGAAGTAAGTTTGTTTATTTAAAAACAAACTTACTTCTTGTTTTTTAAATTAGCCCTTCTAAAGTTGTATTTGCTAATAATTTTTTAACAATTCCTTCAGCAGGTAATGGTCTACCACTATACATTGCTTTTGTAGCTGCTGCAACAACACGAATATCGTACTGACTAGCATATATTTCCGGAACCTTCTTGTCTAGATTTAACAATTTATATACAGCCATCATCGCTGATCTTACTGAATACTCAACAGTAAAAACACAATCGTCTTTAATTTCGGCAAATTGACCTAGGAAAGCAAGATTTGTACTTCCTTCGGGTATAACATCAGGTCTGTCTCCTTTTACACGTGGCATAAATTGACTTGTAATATAAGGCATCATAGCAGGAATAACAATTGATTCGTTAATATAATCACCCATATCTTTCTCATCAATTCCCAAATGATATAAAAGTTCTTTTAATAACTCTTCGCCAGTACAATCGCTCATTTTTTTATTGATAAAATCACCTTTATTATCAGGGAATAAAGCGTATGCCCAAGCAACAGTTACATCTTTTGGTTGATTTTTAAATTGAGGTTGTCTGTTTACTGTAACACTAAGTAACCAATTTGAATCTTTTATGGTGATTATACCTCCTGTTGCCTTTCTGTGAGGAAGAAATTCTCTTTCCGCAAAACTTTCAAGAAGTTTTCTCATTTTTGTTCCTTTTGCTGTTATAGTAAAAGATTCCCATTTGGTTTTATCAATATTACTACAGAAAACCTCTGGCTTTCCAAAAGCATCATCTTTTTTAGCAATATTTTTCCATAAATTCCAACAAGCACCTTCGCTACGGTCTAGTTTTGGTGCTGTATTCATATCTCCTAAAGTATGATTCTCAGTCATAGAACCGTTGGTAAAGAATACCAAATCATTAGCGGTTGTAGAAATTACTTCTTCTTTATTATTACGAACTAAATGTATTGCTGTAACAGTCTTTTTTCCGTCAGATTTATCAATATCTAAATCAGTCACTTTTACATCAAATTCAAATTTAACACCTTCTTTTTCTAATTTTGTTTTCAAAGGAAGTATCATTGAGTCGTATTGATTATATTTTGTAAATACCAAGCCTTTCATTGTACTCATACCCGGCATTAAATGAATAAAACGGTGCATGTATCTTTTCATTTCAACTACACTGTGCCATGTTTCAAAAGCAAACATACTTCTCCAATACAACCAAAAATCTGTTTCTAAAAAGCTTGGGTCAAAGAATTGTTCAACAGTTGCTGCTCCAAGATCTTTTTCTGTTACCAAAAATAACTTTGTAAGTTGTTTTACGTGGTTTTCACCAAGTCCTAAAGATGTAGATCTCAATTTTTCACCACGATTATTAATAACTCTTACATTAGAATAATTAGGGTCAAGATCATTTAATTCTTTAAATTCATCAAGAACACTTCTATTAGGCTCTTCTAAGGATGGTACATCTCTAAATAAATCCCACATACATTCATAGTGTTCTTCCATTTCTCTACCACCTCTTGCAATATATCCATCTTCAGCATTTCCTGCTCCGTCCATTGCTCCGCCAGAAATACCATCTTGCTCCAAAATGGTTATGTTTTTGGCATCCATTTTACCATCACGAATTAAATATTCTGCGGCAGCTAACGATGCAATACCTGATCCTATTAAAAAAGCTTTTTTGTTTTCGATACCCTCTTGTTTTACTGGGTTAATTTTTTGATAATTACTCATTGTTCTATCATTTTAAAAATTATTCCTACTCGTAAGGTTTTTCGGATTCTACCTTTTTTTGTTGATACAAAGGTATGGGTATGAGCTGTTAAGTAACGATAACAAATGTTAACGCTTTATATTTTTAACAGAATTTAAGATTCTGAGTTTTGATTTGTTTGATGAATTAATCTACTTAAATGTACTGAACTAATATTAAGATACGAGGCAATGTAATGTTGTGGAACTCTTTGAAAAACATCTGGAAACATTTTCTTGAAACTTTGGTACCTTTGTAAAGGAGTTTTTGTGTAGATTGCTTTTGTTTTTTTTGTAAATACAAAAATATATTCCTCGGCAAGTAAACGTCCTAACCGCTCTCCATACCTTAGATTCTTATACGCAAAATGCAAAGCGTCTAAAGGTATTTGAATAAGAGTAACATCTTCTATGGCTTGAATTATATAGTTAGATGTTATTTGCTTTAGAAAACTCTCATAATCGGCTGTAAAAGTATCTTTAAAAGCAAAATGAAAGGTTTTTTCGTTGCCTTCGTCATCAATAAAGAACACTCTAAGTATTCCCTTTTCAACAAAATACAGATATTTGCAAATATCACCATAATTCTGAATAACTTCTCTTTTCTTAAATTCTTTTACAATAAACTTAGAAGAAAAATTATACCATTCATCTTCATTAATATCTACATAATTAGACATTACTCGCTTAATATTTTCTAGTTTATCTTTCATTATTTGTGATACAATATTTCAAAAAAAAATCCGAAACCTTTTATAGTAACCAATGAATACCAATGCCCTTCTAAACGTAGTTCATCTTTGATAACGAAGATATAAAAAAGTTTACTTTTTTGAATCGAAAGTTAGAAAAGATGTACCAAATTACTTTTAGAAAAATATTCTAACATATTTTAACTAAAATGTCCAGATAAAGATGATATTTGATAAAGCACCGGCAAGTAATTTGGTTTAAAAAGGCATTGAAACACAAATAATTAAATCTATATTTTCGGGTAAAGCTTCTTCGCATTTAATATTATTATTGTTTAATATCTGATTTCACTAGTGTCCACTAAAAGTTCGTTTTAGTTCTTTGCAATTATTGTAAATAATATCTCTACGTAAGATTTTAAGCGGTGACGATTTGAATCGGCTATGTTTGTGAATAAAAAACATTCACGATGAACACAGACCAGTATGTTTTCGCTCAA
>JAMOQL010000263.1 GCA_027064025.1 Bacteroidales bacterium | reverse complement strand
CGTTTTATCCGTCTTAAACGATTCGTACATATAGGTTCTAAAATTGGGATCCGTATTTTTGATATTATCTACAAACATTATTTCTGCAACATCATCTTTACTAATAAACTGCTGCGCTAATAAGCTTACTTCGGCTTCTCCTAGTCTGCCTTTATAAAATAACTTATAAACTTCGTCGATATGGTAAGCTTCTTCCATATTCTGATACGATGCTATAGGTGCCGCACCAACTAACATTAAGCCTTTCACTTTTTCAACCTTTGCCGCAGTTCGTATAGCAACATGAGCTCCTAAACCATGCCCACACAGTATGCATTCATCGAAATTAGCATATTGTAAAATTCCAGCTATCAAATCCGAAATAGTATCTATATTATAAGATTCTTCTGGTTTAAACGAAAAATCGGAAGCTCCATGTCCAGGCATATCTATTGACATAAAACGAAATTTTTCGCCTTCCTTACTCATCATTTGCCAATAAAAAGAGGCTGCACCAATTGAATTGGCATGCAAAAATACAATAGGATAACCTTTACCATCTGACTGGAAAGTTGCAATTTTTAAGTTAGAGACTTCAAGTTGTTTAAATTTCAAATCGTTCTTATTTAGAATAAATATAAACAAAGGTAAAAAAGGATTCCGAATTTAATACTTAAATTATCATTTTTCAAAAAAAAAATTTAGCTAGTTAATAAAATTTATCTAACTTCGTAAAATAACTAAATATTAACATAAGGTTAAATTCGAACATGAAATATCTCTTTTTAAGCGTTCTTAGCTTTGGCTTATTAATAAATAGCTTTTCACAAAACCTTCCAGTAAATCAAGATAGTAAGCTAATTACTTATACCGAAGTGGTAAAAACAGAAGGTTCTGCAGATGCTCTATTTACTAAGGCTCACAAATGGTTTTTTTCTTATTATAAGAACCCAAATAACGTAGTAAAAGAGAGTGCTAATCATAAAATTGTAGCACGCCCACGTTTTAAAATTTTAAACCCTCCCGATAAAAAAGGGATACAAACCATGGGTGGTATTGTATTATACTCTTTTAATGTAATATTTAAAGATGGTAGATATAAATATACCATCACCAATATAGAGTGGAAACAAAACTCCAAATATCCTGTAGAAAGATGGTTGGATAAAACTGCTGCAAGTTACAAACCTAAATACGAATTCTACTTACAGCAAGTCAACAAAGAAATAACCAAAAACATTGAACAGCTAAATAAAGCAATTTCTAAAGCCCCTAAAAAAGCTGAGGAAGATTGGTAATTTTTAATCTGATTTAAGAGTTTTTGTAGAAGACCATATAAATATAACTTAAACAAATGAGACACTTATTAATTCTCTCGAGTATTGTATTACTAATTAGTGCTTGCAATACAAAAACTATAGATTCTACCCTAGATGATGATATTGTAATTAGTAAAGACACTATGTCTGATACTGTACATCAAAAAGTAGTTAAGAAAATCTTTTATAATATTCCTTCTCCTATAGAAATTTCTTCGATGCTTAAAAGAGCAGGGGTTAATTATAATGCTGAATATCTAAATTCCTTTAAAAAAGCAAATGACTATACAACTGTCGAAGAAATGTCGACCAACTTAGGTGTTTATGGTGCCGACTTAAGTTATAATAGGTTGTACGATCAGATACAAGAATCTGTTAATTATTTTTCAGCAATAAAAAAATTATCCGATAATTTAGGTATCCCCCAAGACCAAAGTGGGTCTGCTGCAGAACGATTAGAAAGTAACCTTGAAAATAGAGATTCATTGTTAAATATTATTAGTCAAACTTACTCGAATGCCGACCAATATTTAAAACAAAATGATAAGGGGAATATTGCTTCTCTCATAATTATGGGAGGTTGGGTAGAAGCCTTATATATTGGTACTCAGATTGCTAGTTTACCAGGAGATAATCAATCTATATTAGAGAGTATTGCCGAACAAAAGTTTTCATTAGACAATCTAATTGGATTGCTTTCAAATTACAAAGATGATGAAATTGTTTCCATTTATATTCCTAAACTAAACCTATTAAAAACTGCTTTCGATAAAGTTAAAATCACACAAACTCAAAACAATGTTACTACAGATACCGTAAAAGGACTTACTACTATCAATAACAAAACTGATATTGTGATAAGCACAGAAACTTTTGTCGAAATTTCTACTATAATAAGTGAAATACGAAACGATATTATTTAAATAACTTAAGAATAATTAATATTGAATTACAACATAAAATTTATGAGAAAAATAGTTTTTTATACCATTATGAGTGCAGCACTTCTTATAGGAAGTTCTTTCCAGTCACAGGCTCAATGCAAGAAATTTACTAAACAAACTTGTCTTCCAACTCTAAGTCCATACACCTATAACGGGCAGTTAAACAGTGCTATTTTGAGTGAAGGTGATATTGCAGAATTATTATTAACCTTTCATAAAGGTGAAAAGTACAGAATTAGTGTTTGTAATCAGGAAATGATTGGAGATGTAGAATTTAAAGTCTTCGACACTAAAAAGAATCTGATCTTCGATAAAGCAAAAAGTACAGACCAATCTTATTGGGATTTTATTTCAAATTCTACGCAACAACTTATTATTCAGATAACTGTTCCTGAAGAAAAACCTAAAAATGAAATTATAAAATCAGGCTGCGTAACCATTCTGGTTGGATTTCTAGACGAATAGGAGTATTCATATTAAGAATTTTTTGATTTTCCGATGCTCGTATAGAATTATGACTAGAATTTAGGCTCTTGCTAAACAGCCAATACTTACTTTACAGTTAGTCTTTTCTATTAAAGTTAACGCACAGTGTTCGATGGTAGCTCCTGTGGTAATTACATCGTCTACCAACAAAATATGTTTTCCTTTTATAAGCTCAGGATTTTGAACATCGAAAACACCTTTCACATTTTCCCAGCGTTCATCTTTATGCTTTTTAGTTTGTGTTTGTGTATTAACAGTTCTAAATAATACATTATCCAAATACTTAACTTCCATCGCCTTTGCTAGACCATCGGCAATGCAATCTGACTGATTATAGCCTCTTTTCTTTTGTTTTTTGGGATGCAGGGGTACTGGAATAATAAAATCGATTTGAGGATATTGAGAACTCTTAGTTATTTCTTTTCCGTATAAATACCCCAGTTGAATACCTGATTCCTGATCGTCTTTATATTTTAAACTATGAATTAATTTTCGATAACGTGAACCTTTACTGAATAATAAAAATGCTGAAGCAAATTCAATTTTTGTTTTTCCCCAAAATAATTGATTCACAGGATTATTAATGTCTTTCCAATAATCAGATTTTGGCATATCTAACACACAATCGTTGCAAATCCATTGCTCACCTTTTGTTAAAATACCATTACAAGCTCGGCATGTATTTGGATAAAATAACAAAATAAAATCTGTCCAATATTCTTTAAATATATTCATAATGGATATATTTTTACTTTAAATTAGTTATCCAGAATTAAGAACAATTATTCTTTCAAATTCCAAACAATATCGTGAGACCAATTGGGTTTTGTTTCTATAATATCTTTATAATAACGAACCTCTTCAGCTTGCCTTAGAAGTTGATAATTTCCTGTATCCCATTGTCCATTTCGATTTGAATCTTCAATCAATTTAATCTTATACTTACCAGGTGTTAGATGCTCAAAGGTTAATTTTGTATCGCTATTAACAATCTGTTCTGCCACCATTTTTTCAGATGCGCTAAAAAGTTGAATAATAACTTGATTACTATCGACCCCTTTTATATTTAATAATATCTCGGTATATTTTTCAAGTTTGGTGGTCTTAAAAACTTGCTCAAGAGTATCATTATACAAACCTCTATAATCTACAAAAGCATTAGGTTCTATAAAAACTTTATATTCCGATCCTTCTTTTAAGACTTGGTCAATCAAATATTTTCTATCATTAATAGCGTCTTTTGTAAGTACAATCTTTTGAGGAATAAAAATGGTATCTACTTTCTGATAGAAAAAAATCTTTGAATAGTCCACAGAATCTAAAGGAAACCCAAAGGTTAAAGTTGGCTTCTTAAAAAAAGCTAACGGATTCTGTTTCTGAAAATTAGCAGACATACTCAAATATACTTTATTAATCTTTAAACTATCTTTCTTATCTGCCTTTAGTTGTTTTTTGGTTTTAAATTTAAGTTTATTTTTAAAATTAAAAGCTAAAGTATCTCTTGTTTGAATTAAAGACTGAGTTGAATCCGTTTTTAGATAATCAACAAACATTATTATGCTATCTTGATTAGATAATACAGTGTCTATCAGCCAGATATTAAATGTATCTTTAACTAGATTCGGCTCAATTATCCACTCATCGTTATTTGCACCATCAATATTAAAAGTTAATAAAGAGTCTTGAGGATTTGAAAAAATTAAGTTCAATAAATATCGTTTAGGACGACTAAAGTCTGATAAATAGCTATTAACAAACTCCTCCTCAAATAAAAATAAATCGATATGATCTGGAGAAATTATAGATTTTGGTTTTGCAATAATAGTATCAGTCAGTATAGAATTGCTTGCAAATACAGTTGTATCTGTCTGATTTATGACAATTAAAGTGTCTTTTTTATTCACCAAGGAGTCTGTTATCTCTTCCTTAATAGTTAAAATAAAAACCGAATCGAGAAACGCAATCTGTTCGTTGGGTAAATCGAAAATAAAGTTATTATTAATGTCTTTTAAAGCAAACATGCTATAGGTACCAGCAGCAATATTATTAATTGAATAAAAGCCATCTTTATCTGTCTTAGCAATAAAATCAGGTTTCTGAGTTCTAAAAATACTGTCGTTAAAATCTTTATAAAGCATCACCCACACTTTCTCCTCTGGTTTTAAATTTTCAGCAGCTAATAAATGTCCACTAATTTTTAAAGAATCAATAAGCTCTCCAGTCGAAAAAACATATTGAAAATCTCTTAATATATTTCCTGCATGAAAATCGACTATAGAATTACCAAAATCTAAAGTATAAGTTGTATTTGGTCTCAAACTATCTTTATCAAACTTTAACACTAAAGATTTGCCTTTTAGCACCTTATCGGGCTTCTCGTTAAATAAGGGGGAACTTACAAATTCTTCATTAAAACTTTTTAAAACCACATATTCGTCAAAATTAATGACAATTTTGTCTGAATAAAACTGAGTTGAATAATTTGTTGGAAAACTCTCCTTAATCTGTGGTGGTGCTGTATCGGCAGGACCTCCTGGAGGCATCACAACCCTAGCACACGAAATGGAAAGTGCAATTAATATTAATAGTATAAATTTAGACCCTGTCATCATCACAAAAATATAACTTTAAGATGAATAATCTAGCCTTGTGTAAATCTTATCTCAAACTTGCTTTTTTTGTCTGAGTCTCTTTTTATTTTAATACCACTTAGTATTTTAATTTTTAGGCATACATATAGAATTAATATCATAATTCCTTAGATTGAGTCTCGTAATATGAGCAAAAAAATACTGAAATTCCTATTGTAAAGCAGTTAAATAAAAGTGAAAAATCTTTTTTTAATTATTAAATTAGCATCATATATTAATACATTAAAATCATAACAAAATGGCTGAATTTCAATATCAAGATATATTCGATTTATCGAAAGATAATACGGAGTATCGTTTAGTTACAAAAGATTACGTTTCTACTATAGAGGTTGACGGAAGAAAGATTCTTAAAGTTGACCCAAAAGGAATAGAATTACTTTCGGAAACTGCAATGACAGATGTAAATTTCTTTTTACGTCCTGCTCACTTAGAAAAAGTAGCAAAGATTTTAGATGATCCAGAAGCTACCGACAACGATAAATTTGTGGCTTATACACTTCTACGAAATGCAGTAACTGCTGCTGAGGGGCAATTGCCTTCTTGTCAAGATACAGGAACAGCAATTGTAATGGGCAAAAAAGGAGAAGATGTTTATACAGGAGCTAACGATGCTAAATATTTATCGAAAGGGGTTTTTAATACTTATCAGAAGAATAATTTAAGATTTTCTCAGATTGCGCCTTTAAGCATGCTTAAAGAAAAAAACACGTCAACAAACTTACCTGCACAAATCGATTTATACTCAAAACAAGGCAATCATTACGATTTCTTATTTGTTGCAAAAGGAGGAGGCTCGGCTAACAAAACATACTTATATCAACAAACAAAACAAGTTTTAACAGAAAATAACCTTAAGAATTTCTTATTAGAAAAACTTAAAGATATTGGAACAGCGGCTTGTCCTCCTTATCACTTAGCATTTGTAATTGGTGGTACTTCTGCAGAAATGAACTTAAAAACAGTTAAGTTAGCATCTGTTGGGTATTACGATAATTTACCAACTACGGGAAATGAATTAGGTCGTGCTTTTCGCGATTTAGAATGGGAAGAGAAAGTACTTAAGATGACTCAAGAATTGGGTATTGGAGCTCAGTATGGAGGAAAGTATTTTGCTCACGATATTCGTGTGGTTCGCTTGCCTCGTCATGCGGCGTCTAATCCAATTGGTTTAGGAGTAAGCTGTAGTGCCGATAGAAACATTAAGGCTAAAATTACTGAAGAAGGAATTTTTGTTGAAAAATTAGAAAAGAATCCTGCTCGTTTAGTACCAGAAAAGGCTCCGCATTTAGAACCTGCAGTTGATATCGACATCGATCAACCCATGGAAAAAATATTAGCAGAATTAACTAAGTATCCTATCAAAACTAGATTAAGTTTAACAGGAACCTTAATTGTGGCTCGTGATATGGCTCATGCTCGTATCCAAGAAATGTTAGATAATGGTGAAGAGATGCCAGAATATTTTAAAAACCATCCTGTGTATTATGCGGGACCTGCGAAAACACCTAAGGGCATGCCTTCCGGAAGTTTTGGACCAACGACATCGAACAGAATGGATCCATATGTTGGACCATTTCAAGCAGTTGGAGGTTCTATGGTTATGCTTGCAAAAGGAAATAGAACGCCTCAAGTTAAAGAATCTTGCCAGAAAAATGGTGGGTTTTATTTAGGTTCTATAGGTGGACCTGCTGCTATTTTAGCCAAAGAGAATATTTTATCTATCGAAGTCGTCGCTTTCGAAGAATTTGGTATGGAAGCTGTTCGTAAAATTAAAGTTAAAAATTTCCCTGCATTTATTGTTACTGACGATAAAGGAAATGATTTCTTTGAACAATTATAGAATGTTATAATCAACTATCAACCCTTCATTAGTGTTCAAGCTTTTGAAGGGTTTTTTATTTATCACAATAATATTATTGGCATTATTAATAACATAAAAATGTTCGTATATATAACAAGAAATCTATATCCTCTAAGCAAAGTCTGTAAGCTAGGATAAGGACTAAGTTTATTAATTCGATAGAAGTATCGGGGAATTAAATATCTAGGATAGACTTATAAAAAAAACAAGGCGAACGCAATTCTACTATAATAACTTTAGCTCTTTCTTTTCGAGAAGAAGAGCTGTTGAAACAAAGATAATCAATAAGCCTACACCCAAAATATTTTGGTATATAATTGATTCGAACTTTAATAAATAGTAGGTATAATAAAGTACTGTACTTAGCCCAAAGTATAGGGCAATTCTACCCATAGGGTATTTTATTGTATAATGCTTTTGTCCCCAAATCCAAGACAATATCATCATAACAGCATAGGCCGCAAATGTAGCCCAAGCCGAAGCCATATATCCAAATTTAGGAATCATTGTAAAATTGATAAGCAAAGTAACAAACGCACCTAAAATAGAAATAATAGCTCCTAAATGGGTTTTATTAGTCAATTTATACCAAACGGATAAATTATAATAAATACCCAAGAATAAATTAGCCATTAGAACAATAGGTACAATTTTTAATCCTTCGTGAAATTGTGGACCTATAAAGAATTTAATCCAATCTAAAAACATAGTTACTCCCAAGAAAATGGAAAGTCCAAAAATGACAAAATATTTCATAATTGCGGCGTAACTTTCTTTAGCATTCTTCTCTTTTGCTTGTTTAAAAAAGAACGGTTCTGCTGCATATTTAAACATTTGAATAAAAAGAGTCATTAATACTGCTAATTTATAGTTGGCCGCATAAATGCCTACCTGTTCCATTGGGTTTACACTATTTGGCAAAATATTCCTCAGAAGTAATTTATCAGCTACTTCGTTTATCATTGCAGCCAAACCAACAATTAATAAAGGGAGTGCATAAATCATCATTCTTTTCCATAATTGAATATCGAACTTCCACTGACTTTTAATAAGCTCGGGCAAAAGCAAGATAGCCACAACCGCCGATGAACTAAGATTGGCTATTAGTACATATCCTACGCCTATTTCTGGCGAATAATACTGCCCGAAAGTAGATTGTGGATCGATATCGTAAGCTGACTTAAATACGTACAGAAACAAAAAGTTCAATCCAATATTTACTGTAATATTGATTAATTTAATACTTGTAAAACGTATGGCTTTGTCTTGTTGACGTAATTTTGCAAATGGAATAGAAAAGAAAACATCTAAACTAACAATTAGACCTAACCACAAAATATAATTTGGATTAGCTGCGTATTGCATCCAGTTTGCTATATCTTGATTAAAGAAAATAATAATGAACGCAAATGGAATCGTACTAAAAAGCATGGACCAGCTTGCGGTAGAAAAAACCTTATCTTTATTTTTTTCTGATTCAGAAAATTTAAAAAATGTAGTTTCCATCCCGTAGGTTAGAAAAACTAGAAGAAAGGCTACATAAGCATATAATACTGTTAAAGAGCCATACTCTCCTTTATCAAAAATTCGAGTATAAAATGGAGTTAAAAGAAGATAATTGAGCAATCGTGGAACAATAGTTCCTAATCCGTATATTAACGTTTGCCCGACTAAAGATTTAATACTTGCCAATACTTTGCTTTTATTTTTGTTTCGATAAAAGTAAGCATTTTTATGTGTTATTATTACTTAGAATAAAATTTTACATACTTTTGTTGCCACAAAATTAATTTACTATGGTAAAATGATGCTTGCCTTTATTAAGGACTTTTTTAGATACAAAAAAGATATCAAAAGGCAAGATAAATGGATAGGAAAATATATTTCTAAAAAGGGCTATGATATTAATCCTAACAAGATGATTAGCACTAATTTAAAAATATGGCTTTCGGAAATGGAAGGTATTTACGGTAAGCGTCTTTGTCCTTGTTTCGACCCTTCAGGTGGAAAAGAAAATGATAAGGCTATGTTATGCCCATGTAAATATATTGATGACGAGATTGAAGAGTATGGAACTTGTCATTGCGCCCTTTTTGGTAAAAAAGATTTGAGTAAAGAACAGTGGGCAGCTTCTGGCAAACGTCTTATGACAGAATATAGGGTGCCTTTAAATTTGAAAGGAAATGTTTTAGACACTAGAGGAATGCCTATCGATAAACGAAGAGGAATGCCTATTCCAGATGCTTCGCATCAATTAAAAAATGCGTTATTAAAATTTTCTGGAGAACATTTACAAATGGTTGTGGCTACCGAACAAGAAACTTTGAATCTTGAGAAGATTGCTAAATATAAAGGCTTTGGATATAAAGCTAGACACCAAGACGATGCATACATTGTTGAATTAAAAGTTAAGTAAGCTTTGCCGATGGTTTGTTATCAGTATCGTTTCCTTCGTATTTTGCAATGAGTTTCTCGTACTGAAAATTTAGGTCTTCGAGTTGTTTTTTCGATTTGCTAATTTCCTTATTTTGGGTTTCGAGAAGTTTCCTAGCTTTTGCACGTTTTACCCTTTGATATACTAGTAAGCTAACAAAAAGCATAATAAAGATAACTAAGCTCGAAAGAACTAAAGTATATTTTTCTTGCGACTTAATTTGTGCTTCTGAAAACTGTTGTTCTTGTTGTAGGGCTTCATTTTCTCTTTCTTTTTCTTTCAGAGAATATTTAGCTTCTAAGTCTGCATAGTCTCTGCTTGAATTTAAGTTATAAATACTATCACTTACCGATTTAAATAATTTTAAATATTTAAAAGCTTGCTTATAATTATGCATTTTTTCATATAAATTAACAAAACCCTGATAAGATTCTGAAATATACTGTGGTGTATTTATTTTATTAGAATTTTCGAGTGTCCAGTTTAAACATTGTTCGGCTTTCTCGTAATTTGTAATTTGAGTATAATATTTAGCTAAGTATACATTTGTAATGATTAAATAAAACGTATCTTGTTTTTCTATACACAAATCTTTAGCCTCTTGTAAATAATTATTGGCTGTTTCAATCTTTTTTTCCTCCAATTCTATAGAAGCTAAATTGATATTTGTTACCACTAAACCATCAAAATAATTAGTTTTCTTAAAAATTTCTTTTGCTTTAATAAAATAAGGTTTTGCTTCTTTATACTTTTTTTGTTGCAAATATATATCAGCAATATTATTAATGGAAGCGGCTTTTTGTTTAGTTCCTTCTGCAGACTTGGCTTCCGATTTTTTGTAAAACTTCAATGCTTGGTCATTTTGTCCTAAATTCCCGTAACATCTACCTATTTGATTATAAGTTATGGCAAGAATAGAATCGTTGCCAACTGTTTTTACCTTATCTATATACTTAAACAAAAACTCTAATGCATTTTGGTATTCGGAAAGCTCAAAGTAAGTATAACTTAAATTAGAATAAACTATAATTTCATTCTCTTTAGTAATTAAGCGCTCTGGCTTTTTGTTTAAGGCTTCTTTATAGAAACTAATAGATTGGTTTAATTCTCGTTTAGAAAAGCAACTATCTCCCTTTGCAATAAGTTGGTGAAAGTCTTGGGCAGAAGTTGTTGAGAAAAAAAATAAAGAGAAAAAAGTTAATGTTATTAGAGTCTTCATATTAATTAGTTTTAGATTAAGAAAATCTCAATCCAAAGTTAATAAATAATCTTTACTATAAAAATTATTTACACAATATAAACTCAATCAGTTATTTAAATTAGAAACAGAGATTACAAATTACATGTTTGTTATTGATACTAGGCTTCTTCAATATTATTTTGACCTTCGTATTTATCAATCAGTTTCTCGTATTGACGATTTAGGTCTTGAAGCTGTTTCTTAGATTTTTTAATTTCTTTGTTTTGATTTTCGAGAAGGATCCTTGCTTTAGAGCGTTTTGCTCTTTGCGAAATTAATAATATTAAGAATAATATTGCAAATGCAACTAAACCCGAAAGAACCCAAGTATATCGTTCTTGTGCCTTAACTTGATCTTCAGCATATTTCTGTTCATTCATTAATATTTGCATTTCCTTATCCTTCTCTCGTAAAGAATATTTTGCCTCAAGCTCAGCATAATCTCTATTAGAGTTTTGGTTAAAGATACTATCGCTACTAGCTTTATATAGCTCTAAATAATTAAATGCTTGTTCAAAATCTTTTTTCTTTTTGTATAGCTTAACTAAGCTTTTATATGATTCTGAAATAAATAAGCGGGCGTTTTGTTTCTTCGAGTTTTCTAAAGCCCAAGTTAAATATTTTTCAGATGCATCGTAATCTGTAACAGCTGTATAATAATCTCCTAAATTTATTGATACTACTATATAGGTTAATGTATCGTGCTTTTCTTGAGCTAAATCTTTAGCTTTATTTAAATATTCTAAAGAGGTCTCCATTCTTTGATTCTCCATTTCGATTATTCCAAGATTCATAACCGTAGCTACTATTCCCTTATAATAATCTTTTTTATCGAAGTAGAACAGAGCCTTTTTATAATATCCTTCAGCTGTTTTATTATCGTTTCTAGTTTGATAAATATTAGCCATATTATTATAAACACTGCCTATTTTAACAGAGTCTTTTCCATATGTTTCTATTGATTTTTTATAAAACTTAAGTGCTTGATCTATTTGGTTTAAATGATTGTAATCAACTCCTATACTGTTATATGTATTTGATAATATAGAGTCGTTAGATTTAATAACGTCTTTATCTATATATTTAAAAAAATACTCTAAAGCCTTTTGATACTCAGCAATCTCGGTATATGCAATACCTAATTTATTGAATACAGCAACTTCATTTATTTTTGTAATAATTCTCTCAGGTTTTAAATCGAGAGCTTTTTGATAAGAATTAATGGCCTTGGTAAAGGCACGCTTTTCGACTAAGCTATCACCTTTGACAATATAAGATTGAAAGTTTTGAGCATTTATTGATGTTAAAGACACCAATAAAACAAAGAATATCGTCAATTTACGAATCATAATATATCTAAGTTAAATGAATGATTTTACTTACTTTATAAGTATATAAGACATCAAAGTTAAGGAAAGTAATGATAATAATTGTAATCTTATTTACTTCTTTTTATCAAAGCTAAAACGTTTACCGATAAAAAACCTCACTTTTGTTGTTGAAGTAGAAAATTTCAAATTCTCATAACTAAAATTATTAGTTATTGATATCTGAGAAATCCCCAAATAAAAATATTTATGCTCGTAACCAATTGCAGATCGACCAACTATTCGACCCGAGAGTCCTGCGCTAGGTATATATGACCCTTTATTAGTAAAGGCTTTTATTGTTTTAATACCAAAACCTGGTACTAGGGATAAATTAATAAAAAACTTTTTCCAAATCACAAAGGTATAGGTATACCCAAACGAAAATCCGTAATTATTACTAATATAGCCATTAATATCAAAATCTGATTTTAAACTATCTGGCAAATCTTGGGGGATAACTCCTCCCGGAATATTGGCAATATCTGTTCGTGCATATACTCCAAAAATTGGACTGCCTGCACCCTTTAGTTGCACTTCGTTTCTGACAAAAGCGGCTCGATATGAAAATTTTTTATGGTTGGTAAAGTAATATGCAGAAACCTCCATACTTAAAGTTTCTAAATCTGATAATTTCGGATAATCTTCTTTATCCCATGTTTTAATAAAATCTTTTGGGTTTTCTACATAAAAGCCTTTATAATATTGCAAAGACATATCCATACCAAAAGATCTCGAAAATACATTAAACTGAGCATCTATGCGTTTAGTTTTCCCATAAATATCATCGTCATTTCCGGAAAATGGAGGCTTAAATGCTATTCCTAAACCCATCCATTTATAATTAAATCCAAGCCCTATATTAGTTTGCCCATTAGGGGAAAGTTTTAATATTTTATTGTTATCTTGATTACGTAATTCTAATTTATAAAGTTGTTCAATTGAATACGTCCAAAGTGATAAACTTTGTGAATAGTCTTTTATTCTTAAGGTATCGTATTTAACTTTGTTTTGGTTATGAATAATATGAACATCGGATTGTGAATAGCCCACAAAATTTAAAGACAAAAGACTAATTATTAAAAGTATTTTCATTTATTGTACGGTTTTATCGTCTATTTCTTTATTTTTAATAGTAGTCTGTAATTGATACACTTTGTAAGAAAAGAATAAAATAATAATCCCTAGCAACGCCACTATTGATCCAATCAAAGCTAAGAGGGATTGTATTACTAACTGTGGCTCAAAAATCATTGCTAGTCCTAAGACAACAAATAGAATTCCATTTCCTAGCAAGAACAAACTTGAATTTATGATGGTTTTTACTTGTAATGCAAATACAATTTGGAATATACCTATAGCTACCGCCCAAATACCAATTGTAAACATAATAAAATCCACCATTAATGTAGGTGTAGAAACCATGACTATTCCTAATGCTAAATTAAGAATACCTTGTATTAAATAATAAATATTAATTGGTCCTTTACTTTTTAGATGGAAAAGAGTAAAAAATAACATTGCAAGACCTGAAATTCCAAGAATGATTCCTAAGATTTTTACAATACTTAGAATTAGTTCTTGGGGCATAAAAATAAATACAGAGCCTACTGCTATAGAAATAGCTCCATTTATTGCCAATCCTGTCCACTTAATTTTTTGAATACTCATATCTTAGTTATTTATAAATTCAAAAATACATTTTTTATTTTTAATACTAATTGAACTTATATAGCCTCTTCTTGCAAAATCAACTTTAAGGCTTTGTTACAGCAATTTGTTCTCCCATTTTCACTTCTGTTTCGATTTGTTTTTGAGTGTTTTCTAGAATATCAGAATCTATTTGAGCTTTATCTTTTTCAAAAAATAAGACTACAGTTGAGCCTCCAAATATGAAATATCCTTTTTCTAGTCCTTTTTTAACGGAAGGTGTTTTATAAGTTTGAATAATACTACCAACCATTGTAGCTCCCACTTCTGCCATAATTATTGTTCCAAAATTGGTAGTTTTTATTTGAGTATATTCCCGCTTATTCCTACAAATTATTTCAACTTTTTTTCTTAGAGCAATAGGGGAAACCGAAAATAATGGACCTTCTATTCTTTTAGACGAAATAATTTCCCCATCAACAGGGAAATGAAAGCGATGGTAATCGGTTGGACAAAGACGGATAATAATTAAACTCCCGTTCCGATACTGATTGGCAAGTACAGAGTCGTTAAAGAATTGTAATAAATTAAATTGGTATCCTTTAACGATAAAGTCTTGTTTAGAAATATTTTTATACGCAAGAATCTTCCCATCGGCAGGAGAAATTAAAACCGCCTTATTGGTATCTATTGGTCTGGCACTAACTTTTAATTTCCGAGAAAAGAAATCATTGAACGATGTAAAATTTTGTTTTTCAAACTCATTTTTATTGATGTGATATTTACTAATAAAATCTGGAATTTTGTCTGCTGATTCTGTACTACTCATTTGTCTCCCATACCACTCGGAGACTAACTTTCTTTTGACAATGGTATATAAAGAAATCTTCCCAACAGGATTATTATAGAGCCAATGCAACCAGAACTCACCGTAAACTTTCTCGGTTTTAATTTCACCCGATTGCCTATCGATATACTTAATTGGAGTATTATCCCCGAAAGGGAAAACTGCAATAAATACAATAATAAATAAGGCTAATATTATTTTCGTTTTCTTACTCAAACTTTATTTTATCTATTAAATAAATGCAAGCAGCAGGAAGTTTAATATTTGAAATGGGATTAATGATAATTTCTTGCTCCAAAAATTGTACTGCCCACTCTCACCATGGTAGAGCCTTCTTCAATCGCAATTCTATAGTCGCCCGACATACCCATCGAAATAGTATTAAAATCGGGCTTATTTTTATAAACCGTTGCTTTTATCTGATCGAAACTTTGTTTTAGAGTTCTAAATTCTTGACGAACCTGCTTTTTGTCGTCAGTAAAAGTAGCCATACCCATTAAGCCTAGAATTCTGATATTTCCCCAATCTTTAGAGTTAACTTCTTTTATGACTTCATCAATATTACTAGGATTAAAGCCAAATTTACTATCTTCGTTGGCAATGTGTAACTGAATTAAACAATCGATAATTCTATCATTTTTTTTAGCCTCTTTGTTTATTTCTTTCAATAACTTTAGCGAATCTACCGCATGAATCAGGCTAACAAAAGGTGCAATATATTTAACCTTATTCGACTGTAAGTGACCAATCATATGCCACTCAATATCTTTAGGTAAACGCTCAAATTTTCCAACTAATTCCTGCACCTTGTTTTCTCCTAAAATTCTAGCTCCAGCTTGGTAAGCTTCCATTAAATCTTCGTCGGGTTTAGTTTTAGAAACCGCCACTAAAGTTACCTCTTGGGGAATGTTTTCTTGAACTTTTTTTAATTGATTTGCAATACTCATTTTCTATAATTTATTCCTTTAGGGATATTTATTTTCTTAATATATTCTTTTGTTTTCTTCTGGGGTAATAGCCCATAAAATAAGATACAACCAAAGTCCCGTAGTTCCGACAATTATTCCCAGCAAAAATAGAGCTCTAATAATAACTACATCGTGATCTAAATAGTCGGCTAACCCACCAGCAACACCTGCAATTTTCCTATCGGATACACGTCTAAATAACCTTCTTTTCATGATTCATGTTTATTTAATATTTTCAATTTTCTTACATTCTGGAAAATTATTTTTTATCAAAGCATTCATTGTTTTTACATCAACACCTTGTTTCAAATCAGGACAATAAAATAATTCTACCATAGGATTTTTTTCTATTATCATATTCATTAAGACATTTGTAGATGGAATTTTTTTAAGTTTTGAATATTCCTTATAAGTCATTTTAATAAAAACGGTATTTATTGAGATTCCTCTGCGGTCATATAAATAATTATTATTTAAAGGAATTGGTGTTTGTAATTCTCCATTTATTTTCAAATCGGAAGGCGCAGGGAAACCTGTTATTTTGGTCTTTTCCTTATTCATTTGAATAGGCACATTCTGCGAATAATCTTTTTTGGTTTTATAAATAATCTGAGGCTTTTGTACTCCTTTTATTACGGTTCTTTCTTTTGTAGATGAGCATGACCAAAATAAACTAATGGATAATATTATTATTATAATTTTTTTCATATCTAGTTTTCTAAATTTTATGCATCTTTCCAGTCTCCATTTTCTTTTATCAAAGCTATTAATTCATTAACAGCCTGTTCCGATGGAATATTTCTACGAACCACTTCTTGACCTTTGTACAAAGATATATTTCCCTTACCAGCTCCTACATATCCGTAATCGGCATCGGCCATTTCGCCAGGTCCATTAACAATACAGCCCATTATACCAATTTTAAGATGTTTTAAATGTGACAAACGTTTTTTAATTTCTTCGGTGGTGCTTTCTAAATCGAATAATGTTCGCCCACAAGATGGGCAAGAAATAAATTCTGTTTTAGACATACGAACTCTTGCTCCTTGCAGAATATTAAAGGCTATTGAATTATTAACAAAAGCATCTTTACTCGAATCTATCCAAATTCCATCACCAAACCCATCGGTAAACATAGGTCCTAAATCCGAAGCTGCATCTATTCCAAGAAATTTAGTTTCTGAGTAATTTCTTTTTAATATAACAGGGTTTTTTAGATTTTTAATTTTATCAAAAAATAATCTTTGTTCAGCAATACTGTTTTTGTTCTCAGAATTTAATATCAGAACAATATTCCACGCCCAAGCGTCATTTCCAAAACGTTGTGTTTGCAATAAGCTGTCTATACTTGTAATATTACATTCTACAAAATGAATTTGAGCAATTGGTTTTTCTACTTCAAGAAATTCTTGGGATTTTATATATGGATAAAAATTCCCTGTTACATTTGCATATCTATATTTATCTACAGGAAGTAAGTAATTTTGTGATGTATCGGTAGCTTTTTTTTCATCATCAATATAAATAAAATCTGGTTTGGAATCGCCCCAAACTTGTGTTTGACCTTTTGCTTTAATTATCACCACTGCTGGTTTTGAAGCCCCTAACAAATCGTAATCGTCCGATTTTCTTTTATTAAAAATAAAAGGAGTAAACAAATCTTCTTCGATATTTGGAATATCTTGTAATTCTTGAAAATGTTTGAAATATTTTACTATTCTGTTTGCAACAGGAATTTCTGCTTTGGGATGCTCGGTTAAAGAAACCCGAATAGTATCACCAATTCCATCGGCTAATAAAGCTCCAATGCCAATTGACGATTTTATTCTACCTTCTTCTCCATTTCCTGCTTCGGTTACGCCTAAATGTATTGGGAAACTCATTTGTTCATCAAGCATTTTTGCAGCTAACAAACGAGTAGATTGTGTCATTATTTGTGTATTGCTGGCTTTCATTGAAACTACAACATTTTTAAATTCTTTTTTTACACAAATTCTTAGAAATTCCATTGCCGCCTCAACCATGCCTTCGGGCGAATTACCATATTTATTTACAATTCTATCCGATAATGAACCATGATTGGAACCTATACGTACTGCTGTTTTATTCGCTTTGCAAATTTCTAGAAATGGTACAAATCGTTCTTCTATTCTGGCAAGTTCCTCTTTATATTCAAGCTGAGTATAATTAAAAGTTTTAGAACTCTTTTTATCGACATAGTTTCCTGGATTAATACGAACTTTATCGACAATAGTCGCAGCAATATCGGCAGCTTTAGGTGCAAAATGAATATCAGCAACCAAAGGAACAAAAATATTTTGCTGGTGCAATTCATCTTTAATATTTTGAAGATTCTCGGCATCACGAACCGTTGGCGCAGTAATTCGAACCAATTCGCAACCTGCATCAACTAACTCTTTTATTTGATAAACAGTCGCTTCGGTATCCATAGTATTGGTGTTTACCATAGATTGAACAACCACGGGGTGCTCGGCTCCTATTTGTAGGTTTCCTATTCGAACTTCGTGCGAAGGAAATCTTTCGAAACGAGTAAGATTTTTGCAATATTTATATTTCGTTTTCATTGATATCGATTAATTTACAAACTTAACCAAAAACTCAGTAAAATAATCAGTTGTAATATTAATAATATTTTTTCACCTGTTAAAAAGGGATGTTGATAAAACCTTGTAATATTTAGTCAACAAATAATGTAACCTTAACAATTTTAAAGATTTAGATATAAATAAAGTCCATAATAAGCTAAATATTTTATTTTATAATTCGTAAAACTGTATATTAAAATCATTTATGATCCGCAACGTAATGGTTATCATAAAATATTAATTTTTGTTTTGCCTCCAATATATTGGAGGTTTTTTTATATCAATCTAGATTGATATTGAACTAATAATTGTTTTAATATTTTAAATTTGCATTAGAAATAAGACATTATGTTAGTCAACGGAAGAAATACTAGAGCCATTTGGTTCGATGATAAAAAACAAACTATTCAGGTTATTAACCAAGAGCTTTTACCTTTTGAGTATAAAATAATATCGTTAAATAATACTCAAGAAATTTATAATGCTATTAAAAACATGTCTGTTCGTGGGGCTCCTGTAATTGGGGCAACTGCGGCTTATGGGGTTTATCTTGCGTTTCGAGAATCTTTGCAGAATAATGTTATTATCGAGGATACTTTAATACAAAAAATAGAATGGCTTAGGACTGCACGCCCAACTGCTGTTAATCTTATGTTTGCAATAGATTGGATGATGCAAAAAATTAAAAAAGATAGCACTATTTCTAATTTACTTTCTTGGGCAAAAGAATATGCAGAGAAGGATGTTCAAGATTGTTTAAAAATTGGAAAAGCAGGTTTACCAATTATTGAAAATATTTATCGAAAAAAGAAACGAACAATTAATATTCTAACCCATTGCAATGCAGGTTGGTTAGCCACAGGAGAATACGGGACAGCCACGGCACCAATATATTTAGCCCACGACAAAGGTATTCCTATTCACGTTTGGGTCGACGAAACTCGTCCTCGAAATCAAGGTGCTAATTTAACTGCATGGGAATTACAACAACATGGTGTTCCATTTACTATTATTGCCGATAATACAGGTGGACATTTAATGCAAAATAAAATGGTAGATTTATGCATTGTCGGTAGCGATAGAACCACCATAAATGGAGATGTTGCCAACAAAATAGGGACTTATCTAAAAGCCTTAGCTGCTTACGATAATCAAATTCCTTTTTATGTGGCTTTACCCACTTCTACTATCGATTTTAATTTAGAAGATGGAGTTAAGAATATCCCTATCGAGAAAAGAAATGATAATGAATTAGCCTACATTAAAGGTTTGGATAAGAATAGAGAAGTTCAAGAAATTAGAATTTTCCCAGAACATGTAAATCTAATAAATTACGCTTTCGATGTAACTCCAGCAAAATATGTTACTGCTTTAATTACAGAAAAGGGTATTGTTAATACAAATATTAAAGATATTTTAAGTATTAAGCCATAGCTATATTCAAGATTTAATCTTTACTCATAAAAATTAATAGTATTCTGCAAGACATTTATTTCATTTTTTAAATTAGTAATTTGATTCAATAAATGATTAATAATATCGATGCCTTGATAATTTACTTCTAACTCGTAATACAACCTTGTGAACTTTTTTATTTTTGGGATTTCAGAACAATAAATATATTTAACAGATTGAATATCAATTATTTTTATCAAATCATAATGAAATAAATCTTCAATAAAAAACTGAGGAATATTATTACTAATACAAAATTGCTCTACTGGTATCGTTTTCATAATTATCGTAATTTAGATAGTTTAACAAACAAATTCCTTTCTGTATCACTCAAATTCTTAGGAATTTGTATATTATAAGTAATGTATAGATCCCCCCAATTTTCTTCGTCTTTATAAATAGGCATGCCTTTTCCTTTAAGTTTAATTTTAGTATTATTTTGTGTTTCTGGCTTGACCTTTAGCTTTACTTTTTTTCCATCAATAGTAGGAATAATAATCTCACCACCAAGAATAGCACGATACAAATCAATATCTACATTAAGGTACAAATCGTTCTTTTTTCTTTTAAAATTAGTATTATTAATAAGCTCAAATTTTATATATAAATCTCCATTTTCTCCAGCAGATCCTACGACTTCGCCATAATTCTTTATTTTTATTTCTTGACCATTCTCAATACCAGCAGGAATAGTTAGTCTAATCTTTTTACCAGCAATAGTTAAGGTTTGTTTTTCGGATTTAAGAATATCTGTAATATTGAGTTGTAATTTTGCGTAATAATCTTGCCCTTTAAATTTAGGTCGGCGATTTTTTCTTCTAAAATTTTGTCCACCAAATTTAGAATTAAAGAAATCTGAAAAATCATCTTCCGAGAAGGTGCTATATCCATACTGTCCAGAATTAGGATATTGGTAATCTTGACTTTGTCGTTTCTGATTTGCTTTTTCAAATTCATCAGCATGTTTCCATTCTTTACCGTACTTATCATACTTCTTTCTGTTCTCGTAATTACTTAAGACCTCATTTGCTTCATTAATTTCTTTAAATTTCCGTTCTGCCTCCACATTTCCTGGATTTATATCTGGATGGTATTTTCTAGCTAATTTTCGATAAGCTTTCTTAATTTCAGCATTATTTGCAGACTTACTAACTCCTAATATTTTATAATAATCTATATATTTCATCCTAATTCTTACTTTTTTAGTAATCTAATTATAAATAAAGTGCCTATTAAAAAGCTATATCATAAGACAAATGGTTGTTCAAATAACTTCTTAATAGGCATTTTTAGAAAAAATACATTATTTACTAAACATCTCCCATATAGCTCTAATACTATTATTTTATATTAATACGTTTCTTTTTGTACAACTTAAGAAAGCGCTTATTTTTAGCAACAGTTATTTTTAAAATCCCATTTCTCAACGAGGCTTGTATTTTGCTTCGGTCTACACTTTCTGGCAATTCAAATACTCTCCTAAATGAACTATAACTATATTCTTGCCTAATGCAATAATTATCTCTATTTTCTGTAAGCCCCTCCTTTCTAGAAGAAACAACTAAACAGTCATGATCAAGCTCTAACTGAATATCCTTTTTATCTATACCAGGAACTGCAATATTTAATTCAAAAGATTTTTTAGCATCTTTTATATTAACAGATGGCACTGGTTTAGAGTGATTTACATTTAGAGAATTCATATTTCCACCCCAAAACTTTTCAACGATATTCGAAAACTTGGGTTTTAAATCTTCAGTATTCAAATTAAAAAGTTTCATCGTTTTACAAATTATGATTAATACTTAATTTTTTCATTAAAATTTGAGCTGGTTACTTAATTTCACCAGCTCAAAGACATACTATTTAATCAATAGATATTTGTTGAACAGGCTTTGGTTTAGCCTCTTCTTTTTTTGGAATATTTATCATTAATATCCCATTCTCATATTTAGCTGTAATTTTGTCATCGTCAACCAATTCTGGTAAACTAAAAGATCTGGTAAATGATTGATAGCTAAATTCTTGTTTTGTAATTCTTTCATCCTCTTTTGACTCTTCTTTAACTTCTTTATCAGAAGAGATGGTTAATACATCATTATTCAACTCAATTTTGAAATCCTTCTTATCAAAACCTGGAGCTGCTACCTCAACTTCGTAGGCATCTGTATTTTCTCTGATATTTACCGAAGGCAAAGTTGTGTTTGTGTTAGAAAAATGCTTTCTGTTCCAACCTTCTAATTCGCTATTAAAAAATCTGTCAAATAAATCAGGTAATTGATTTTGATATCTTACAAGTGTCATAATTTAATAAGTTTTATAAGTTTAACATCTGTTTATTTCTCTGATATAGAAATTTGCAAAACAAATGCCATTTTTACGCAACTGACTTATGGTCATGAATATAGGTGTTATTGTGACAAAATTTCACATTTCAATTATTAAAATAGAATTTAAAAGACATTTTTTCAGTTTTAATGAATCAATACATTGTAAGATGTATTAATAAATGTAAGTTTGTGTAATAAAAATATTGAATACAAAACAATGTAAAAATAAATATCACGAACTTAAAAAATGAATAAAGTAAATTTACTTAAGCAATTATTACCTGGTTTATTACCTGTTCTAATATTCATTATTGCTGATGAGTATTTTGGAACACAGATAGGAATTATTGTAGCTGTAATTGTTGGAGTCTTAGAACTTATCTATTTCTATGTGAAAGAACACAGAATTGAAAGATTTGTGATTATTGACACGTTTTTACTATTATTCTTTAGTGGATTATCGTTACTTCTAGACAATGATTCTTTCTTTAAATTAAAACCTGCATTTATGGAATTAATAATGGTTATTGTTTTAGGAATTTCGGCTTTTTCTCCTAAAAACATAATGCTAAATATGAGTCAGCGTTTTATGAAAGATATTGAAATAACAGATATTATGAGGCAAAAAATGAGACAAAGCTCACAAGTTCTATTTTTTATTTTTTTATTCCATTCCTCACTTATCATTTATTCAGTTTACTATATGTCGCAAGAGGCTTGGGCATTTATTAGTACAGCTCTATTTTATATTATTATAGGAATATATTTTCTTTTTGAACTAGTAAGAAATAAATATCTTTTACGAAAAAAATAACAAGTATAATATGAAAAAAGACATTGCCTACTATATGCGTCGGTTATATCGACAAAAGCTAACTACCACAAGCGGAGGAAATATTTCTACAAAGAAAGGAAACTCTATATTTATTACCCCGTCGGGTATCGACAAAGGAGAGATGCAAATAGAACAAATTGCTGAAATTAATCAGGAAGGGGATATTATTAAATCTCCATATCAATTAAGCACCGAAACTCCAATGCATCTGTCCATTTATAAAAGTAGACCCGATGTCTGTGCTATTGTTCATGCTCATCCTCCTTATGCTACTGCTTTTGCATCATCTAGCAAAAAATTAGACTCTAATTTAACAAGCGAGGGTAGATTAATACTTGGCGAGATTGCTTTTGCTAAATATGCGCTTATGGGCACTCAAGAATTGGCAAATATTGTTGCTAAATCCTCAGAACATTCTAATGTAATTTTGATGGAAAATCACGGAATAATAGCCCTAGGAAGAAATTTATTAGAAGCTTTTGATCGATTAGAAGTTATCGAATTTACAGCTAAAATGAATTATATCACTGCTACCTTAAACATAGGAAAACCTTTAAAACAAGAACAAATTAACGAAATTGATAAAATGAATAGTTCTTCTAAATAATTCTTAATCTGCTCTAAATAAACTATTTGCCGGTGATTTGAAAACACATTTAACATTAGCAAAGTTTTTGTAAATTTGTAAGAATCAAAATTTAAGATATGAAGAACGAAACATATAATTGGAGGTCTTTCGATAATCAAAAGCTATTTGCACAATCTTGGATTCCAGACTCAAAACCCAAGGCTGTAATAAATTTTATACATGGTATTGGAGAGCATACAGATAGGTACAACAATTGGATGCCCTTCTTTGTAAAAGCTGGGTATGCCGTATTTGCTATTGAGTATCGTGGGCATGGACGTTCGTTTGGTAAACGAGGTTATATCAGAAAGTACGAAGAACTTCTTAAAGATGTAGATGTTCTCTTGGAACAATCAAAAAAAATATTTCCTACGTTGCCTCATTTTTTATATGGACATAGCCTTGGCGGAGGCATAGTTACTCATTACACTCTTAAACGAAAGCCTAGTATTAAAGGATTAATTGCTACTTCTCCTTGGTTATTATTAACCCAAGAGCCTCCAAAATGGCAAGTTTCCTTGGTCAGATTTATCCACAAACTTTTCCCAACATTAACCATTATTTCTAATATAAAAACCAAGGATATTACTCATAATCGAGAGGTTGTAAAAGCTTATAGCAGCGATAAAATGATTCACAATAAGATTAATCTAGAATTATTTTTATCGGCTTACGAAAATGGTAAATGGAATATCGAACATGCTAAAGAGATGCCAATTCCATTTTTATTAGCTCATGGTTCTGACGACAACATCTGTAAGCCAAGTGGGAGCGAAGCCTTCTATAAAAATAATCCTGAAAAAACTACATTAAAGATCTGGGAAGATATGTATCATGAATTACATAACGAACCAATTCGTGAAGAACATGCTAAATTTATTATCGATTGGTTAGAACAACAATTATAGATATGAACTTTAGAACCCCAATACACCCTAAATCTTTTCCTTTCGATATCAATCACAAATCAAAGTTGATTTTCTTTGGTTCCTGTTTTTCAGACAATATTTCTCAAAAATTAATAAATGGAGGTTTTTCGGCCACAGCTAATCCATTTGGTGTTTTATACAATCCTATATCTGTAAAAAATGGCATCGATACTTTATTAAAAGAAAAGCAATTCGATGAGAAAGATTTAGTTCAATATAACGGATTGTATCACAGCTTTTTACATCATGGAAGTTTCTCAAGCGTTTCGGCAGAAGACCTTCTAGAAAAAATAAATAACTCTAATAAAACAGGAATTGAAATCTTAAAGAATACCAATGTCATCTTTATTACATTTGGAACTGCTTATGTTTATCGATATTTAAAAACAAACAAAATTGTTTCTAATTGTCATAAAATTCCAGCAAAAGAATTTGAGCATTTTGCCTTAACAATAGAAGATATTGTTTTGGAATACCAAACTATTTTGGAACAGTTAAAATCTCTAACCCCCAATATAAAGATTGTTTTCACGGTCAGTCCTGTCCGACATTGGAAAGACGGAGCACACGAAAATCAGTTAAGTAAATCTATATTACACATAGCTATTTCGGAACTCGAGAAACAATTCGATTTTGTCTATTATTATCCATCTTACGAGTTAATAATGGATGACTTAAGGGATTATCGTTTTTATTCTAAAGATATGGTTCATATTAATCCACAAGCTGTAGATTATATATATCAGCATTTTCAAGACTCATTTTATTCAGCAGAAACCAAAGCTATAGAACAACAAGTACTTAAATTAAAACAAGCTTTAAACCATCGTCCTTTTAATCCAAATACTAAAGTGCACCAAGAATTCTTAGAAAGAACAAAGGATAAAATTATACAGCTTAAACAAGAATATCCAGAAATAATAATATAAGACCAAGAAAAAAGTTAGATTACAAATCTCCTACTGAGATTTATTATAATTTAGTATCATAATTATTTTTTGCATTTGCGATTTGAATCTACGTAATAAGCACAAAAGTCTAATAGTTTTGAAAAACTTGTAAAAAACATTAACTTTGTTAGTCAATATCCCTGTGAGACTATTTACGATGGTTTGATAAGGAATAGTTTTTTGATCCGGTGTAAGCATCAGTACATTAATTATCTCAAATGGGATTTAAATTGAATAGAATGAAAAAACAAATCAATATTGAATTAGAAGTTTATAATAATATTAACGAACTTCCAGAAATAGAGCAGAGTTTAGTTCTAAAAGCGAAAGAAATTGCCAAAAAAGCTTATGCTCCTTATTCAAAATTTAATGTTGGTGCTGCTCTATTGCTTGATAATGGGGAAATTGTAAGTGGAAATAATCAAGAAAATGCAGCCTATCCTTCGGGTATCTGTGCCGAAAGAACTGCTATCTTTTATGCTAATGCCCAGTATCCAAATCAAGCTGTAACAACGCTTGCTGTAGCTGTATTCAGAAATGGAGAATATGCTGAGCAACCTGTAACACCTTGTGGTAGTTGTCGACAAGTTATGTTAGAAACAGAAAATCGATTTCAAAAACCTATGCGTGTTATTATGACTGGCGAAAAACAAATATATGTAGCAGAATCTGTTAAAGACTTATTACCTTTAAGTTTCGATTCTTTAGATTAATTTCTAAAAAAACAAAAATTAAATTTGGAAATATCAAATAAAAGTTACTTACTTTGTGTTCTTAAACAGAAACAGTAAATGAAAAATATTAATTTAAATAATTGGTGGTGGCAAATAGTAAATCTCCGTAATGGGAATTAACTGTTTGTTGTAACTATTATTTTAAGATACATCAGCCTCAGGTTTTCCTGGGGCTTTTTTTATGCTTTTTTTTAAATTACACAGAAACATAATTAATCATAACAAATTAAATAATCGAAACATGGAAACATTAAAACAATCAGAAATGAAAACAAAAGAAGAAAAACAAATCGGCTATTTTGGTGAATTTGGTGGACAATTTGTTCCTCCACATTTGGCAGAGAAATTAAATCATCTTTACGATGTATTTTTACAATACAAGGATGATGAAGATTTCAAGAAAGAGTATATAGACTTACTTAAGAATTATGTAGGAAGACCGTCGCCTTTATACAAGGCAGAGAACCTTTCAAAAATTATCGGCAGTACTATTTATCTAAAACGAGAAGATTTGAATCATACAGGATCTCACAAGATAAACAATACTATTGGACAAATATTACTTGCCAAACGTATGGGAGCAACCGAGATTATTGCCGAAACGGGGGCGGGGCAACATGGTTTAGCTACAGCAACAGCTGCTGCTCTAATGGGCATAAAGTGTAAAGTATTTATGGGGAAGGTAGATACCGAGCGACAAAAGATGAATGTGCAGCGAATTGAATTATTAGGAGCTGAGGTTATTACGGCAACTCAAGGATCGGCAACTTTAAAAGATGCTGTGGACATGGCTTTGGGATATTATGTAGAGAATCCAAATGTATATTATTTATTAGGATCTGCTGTTGGACCACACCCTTATCCACTTATTGTCAGGTATTTTCAATCAATAATTAGTAAAGAAATGAAACAACAGTTAATGGAAATCGAAGGTCGTTTGCCAGATTCTGTTTTGGCCTGTATTGGTGGTGGTTCTAATGCGATAGGTGCTTTTAACGAATTTTTAGATGAGAAAGTAGAATTACATGCTGCCGAAGGCGCTGGAGAATCGATGGAGTTGGGGAAAACAGCCGCTACATTAACTCTAGGAAAAAAAGGAATCTTTCAAGGTGCTTTCTCCTTATGCTTAATGGATGAGAATAACGAACCTGTCGATTCGAAATCAATTGCTGCAGGTTTAGATTATCCAGGAATCGGTCCAGAACATGCTTATCTAAAAGGAATTGATAGGGTCAATTACCATCCCATTACGGACGATGAGGCTGTAGAAGCATATCAATTATTATCTAAAACAGAGGGTATAATCCCTGCTATAGAATCGGCACATGCTGTTGCCTTAGCGCTAAAAATCCTCAAGAATAAAAATCAATTAGCAGTTATTAATCTTTCGGGTAGAGGCGACAAAGATGTTTCTAGAATCTGAACTCTAGAATTAAAACTAAAAAAGTCAGCTAATGGTAGTATATATTACTAATAGCTGACTTTATATTTATTTGAAATAGAACTATTTCTGAATAATTAATTTCATAGCATTATTTCCAATCTTCACAAAATAAATTCCAGTTGTTAAATTTGAAATATCAATATTTATTTCATCATTATTAATAATAGTAAAATAAGCTGTTGTTGGAGATTGCTTCATCCCTTGCGATGACTGACTTAATACAACTTTCCCTGTAATATCGAGTACCTGAACAACTTGCTTGGTATTACCTGCTATAATAATAAAATTACTTGCTGGATTGGGATAAATCGTAAAATTATTTTTTTCAATTTCTGATATTCCACTATTATCTGTTTTTACCTCTACCGTCCAATCTGTTTCTATGCCATCAGCTCCTTTTACAAGATAATAAACTACATTAGTATAATCATTTTCTGTTACCCCAGATACTTGTTCTACATCGGAAATATACGCTATAGCTCCAGAAGCTAAAGTAAAACTTGGCACAAGAATACTTCTGTCGGTTAACTTTCTAACCATGATTGAGATGGTTTTATTTGCAGCATCGATTGTGGCAGTAGTAACTTGACTATCCAAAGCAAAACTTAAAAAGTCAGTTGAAGCATATTGCTCCGAATCCATCCATAAAAAAGGACTATCGGCAGAACCATAATTAGCATCATTTTTAAATTGAATAGTATTGGCCATAGCTGTTTCTACATCGTTTTCGTCCATCAATTTAAACTCAACATTTTCACCTTCTACATCATTACTATAAATAGTGATAAAAAATAATTTATAATTTCCACCTTCTTCACTGGAGGGAGAAACACCTCTGCATTGTCCTTCTACAAATGCGCCGATATAAGCATTTTGCTGATTAATAATATCTCCGCTAACAGAAACTTCTCCTGTAACTGTCATCGAGAACTGAAAGCTGTTTGGATTGACTGACCAAGGTTGTGCTATAGCTGTAAAACTTAGTAATATCGATACTAAAAATCCTATTGTTTTTATTGTCTTCATCTTCTTTATGATTAAAAATTTAGTGTAATCGTCATTACGAGTTTCGATAGAAACAAAGTAATCTGTTTGATAATTACTAAGGATTCCTTTAGTCATTCTTCCTTCGCAATGACGATTTACAACTAATATTTACTGTTTTACAATTTTAATTATTTCCTCTGTTCCGTTTATTCTAGCTTTAATAAAATAAACGCCTTTGCTTAATTCCGAATCTAAGTTCATCTGTTTTAGAATGTTTATTTCTTGATAGCCTTTGTTCATTTCCATTTTTATTGTTGATGAAAGTTGAACCCCAATAGCATTGAATAAACTAACTTCCACAGTTTGCTTATCATCTAAAATCATACTTAACTGAACTTGCTGATTAAATGGATTTGGATAAACATTTATCGCATTAACAGCATCAAAACCTTTGCTGTTGAATGTTAATTTGAATGGTTCGTTAAGAGTTCCTATTCTATTGTTAGCCATAAAATCAACATTTTCGTTTGCTTTCAAACTTCCTAAATTGTGAACAGCTTCGAAACGAATATTTTCTGGAGACTGACTGTTAATAGTAATGAAATACTTAACTGTTCCGTCTGACATAGTTTGAGCCTGAGCTTTACCACATAATCCATTTTCATCGTATGCCTTAATCTGGTAAGCAGATGGATTATCGATAACTGCATTTGCAATAATTGTCATATTCTGCTCAGAATTTGGCAAGTCTGAATTTTCGTTACCAACAAAAGCTGTTCGGGCTTGCGATGTACCAGTCGTGTAATTCAATGTTCCTGTTGAAGAACTATACATAACGTAACCTTCGCTAGGCTGCATGTAAGTTAAACTTCCTACCCAACCCAATACAGAGCTATAAACCGCAAACTCGTGTTGCGACTTAATAATGTCGTCGTCTTGTGGCGATAGAGAAGATAAAGCATCCATTAATGGTTTCTGAGTTGATAATGGATAACCAATCCAGTTCCAACCTTGTGTAATAGGAATCTGAACGGTATCGGCAATCACTCTGTAACCCGACATAACTAGAGTTTGAGCTGTATTAACTTTCATTTTGTATGTTTGCTCAACATCTAAAGCTGTTAAATTCCCAAACCATGTATTATCGCTTTTTACAGATGCAAATTGTGTTTGAGATTTAATATAATCTTTAAACTGATAATTCATTCCCGTAAAAGCAGTGTTCAAATTATTAAACTCATCGGCATACACATTGAACGATACCCAGTTCCATCCTTGTGCCAAATTGATGGATTGCTCTACATAATTAGTAGCATTAATAGGAAGAGGTGAAGAAACTGAACCATAAAGTTGATTTGCTGTAAATGTAATCTCAGGACTAACATTAGAATAAAC
>JAMOQL010000262.1 GCA_027064025.1 Bacteroidales bacterium | reverse complement strand
AAATAGAAATAATATCTAACTTATTCAATATATTGGAAACTTATGAAATTATTCAAATAGAAAAAATAAATTAACGCCGTTCTAACAAAGCTACATTTTCGACATGATGTGTATGAGGGAACATATCTACAGGTTGAATAATCTTAGTCTGATAAGCCTCGTTTAATAAAGCTACATCTCTAGCTTGAGTAGCAGGATTACAACTAACATAAACAATTCGTTTGGGATTTGCTCTTAAAATCGTATCAACTACATCTTGATGCATTCCCGCACGTGGAGGGTCTACAATAATAATATCGGGCTTACCATTCTGATTAATAAATTCATCATTCAAAACGTCTTTCATGTCTCCTGCATAAAAATCAGCATTTTCAATATTATTGAAATGTGCATTCATTTTGGCATCTTCAATAGCAGCCTCTACATATTCAACACCGACAACTTTCTTGGCTTGTTTGGCCACAAAAAGAGCAATTGTTCCTGTGCCTGTGTATAAATCGTAAACCACTTCATCGCCACTCAAATTGGCAAAATCTCTTGTAATCTTATATAACTCATATGCCTGCTTAGCATTAGTTTGATAAAAAGATTTTGGTCCTACTTTAAACTTTAAATCTTCCATCGATTCTAACATATGATCTTCACCATCAAAACAAATAATATTTTGATCTAAAATGGTATCATTTCGCTTCTCGTTAATAACATACATTAATGAAGTAATCTGTGGAAAAGTTACTTTTAAATGCCCCATCAGAGCTTGAATTTTTTCATTATCAGGTTCAAAAAATGAGACAATAACCATCAACTGATTATCTTGAGTATTACGAATAATTAGATTACGCATCAAGCCGTGTTGCTCACGAATATCAAAAAAACTATAATCGTTTTTAAAACAAAAATCACGAACTTCGTTTCTAATTTCGTTTGAATAGGAGTCTTGCAAATGACATTTTGTTACATCTACAATCTTATCAAATAATTTAGGAATATGAAAGCCTAATGCTCTTCGTTCGCCTAAATCTTCGTCAGAATTAATTTCTTCTTGGGTCAACCAACGTTTAGCCGAGAAGGTATATTCCATCTTATTTCTGTAAAAATAGATTTCTTTAGAGCCTAATATTGGACGCGTTTCTTCTATCTCTATATGACCAATTCTAGCAAACTGATCTAATACTTGTTGATTTTTGTGTGCTATTTGATTGGCATAAGGTAATTGTTGCCATTTGCAGCCCCCACAAATTCCAAAATGTTCACATTCTGGTTCAATTCTATTTTCTGAGTACTTTTTAAAATTAAGAACCATCCCTTCGGCATGGGTTTTCTTAACTCTATTTAACTGTACATCTACAACATCGCCAGGAATAACTCCAGGAACAAAAATAACTTTACCTTCAATTTTACCAATGGCTTTACCTTCTGCGGCAATATCAATGATCTCTAAATCTTCAACTATTTTCTTCTTTTTTCGTCCCATTTCGATGTACATTAATAACCCTGTCAAAGTTTAAACCTTAACAGGGTTTTTATTAATTATGTTGTGTTGTTTCAATCAAATATTCAGAATTTACATTTGATGATGTATTAATTATTTCCTAGAATCAAAGGTAAGCCATCTTTTCCTGAACCAATAATTACGGTTTTGGAATTAGCTGATTTAGATAATTCTAAAGTTGCTTCGATACCTCTCATTTTCAAGAGTTGAGGGGTTAAACTGTTGTTAATAATCTTATTAGCAGCAGATTCTCCTTCGGCAGCAATACGTTTACGCTCTGCTTCAGATTTCTCTTTTTCTAACTTAAATCGATAAGCCAAAGCCTCCTGTTCTTGCTTCAGTTTATTTTCTATGGCTTGTTTAATATCAACAGGTAATTTTATTGACCGAATTAAAAGCGCCTTCATATCAACATTATTGTCTTTTAACTTTGCACCTGCTTCGTTGATTATAGATTGCTCTACTTCTGAACGTTTTGTTGAATAGATCTCTTCAGCCGTATATCTACCAGCAACCTGTCTTACAACAGAACGCATCTCGGGAACAACTAATAAGTCAGTAAAATCCATTTGGAATCTTTCATATAAATATCCAATCTTATTATACACAGGATTAAAACGTACGGTAACATCGATATTAATAGATAAACCGTTTTTATCTAAAACATCCATCGTCTCTTCTTTTGTTTGCTCAGCTACATTAAACACGTGTAATTTATTCCATGGCGCAATTGTTTCAAAACCAGGGATATAAACATGATCTTTATCTAAACCGCCAGAGAATTGGCGAAAAATAACGGCTCTTTCTGTTGCATGAATGGTAACAAACATACTTTTTGAGAAAATAAATATCACGACTAATGCTATAGCTCCTATAATCATCATTGATTTAATTTTGCTCATATCCATTTGTGGAGGTTGTTGTTGCATAATTTATATAATTAAAAGGTGAAATTATTAAGTAAAAATTTAATAAACTAATGTTATTTATTATTAATGAAAAGCTCAAGGAGCTTATTTTCTTGTTATCACTTTTTTGGCTGCAGCAACAATATTTTTTGCATTCAACCCATATTTCTCAAGTAATTGTTCAGGTGTTCCACTTTCGCCAAAAGTATCATCGACACCAATCATTTCTATCGGAGTTGGTAATTCTCTACCTAAAATCTGTGCAATAGAATCTCCTAATCCGCCATTCAACATATGCTCTTCTGCTGTTACTACGGCTCCTGTTTTTTTAACAGAATCTAAAATTGCTTTTTTATCGATAGGCTTAATAGTATGTATATTGATAATCTCTGCTGAGATACCTTCTTTTTCTAGTTCTTCGCAAGCCTGAACAGCTTCCCAAACCAAATGACCAGTAGCAAAAATACTAACATCTGTTCCTTCATTAAAATTCACAGCTTTGCCAATTTCAAATGTTTGATTTTCTGGTGTAAAGTTAGCCACCTTTGGTCTTCCAAATCGAAGATAAACAGGTCCGTTTAAATTTGCGCTAGCCAATGTTGCCGCTTTGGTCTGATTATAATCGCAAGGATTAATTACAGTCATATTGGGTAACATTTTCATTAATCCTATGTCTTCAAGAATTTGGTGTGTAGCGCCATCTTCACCTAGGGTTAATCCAGCATGTGAGGCTGCAATTTTAACGTTCTTATTTGAATAAGCTACAGATTGACGAATTTGATCGTAAACTCTTCCTGTTGCAAAAGCAGCAAATGTCCCAATAAAAGGAATTTTTCCTCCAATAGTTGTTCCTGCTGCAACACCAACCATATTGGCTTCGGCTATTCCCGATTGAAAGAATCGCTCTGGATGATTCTTTGCAAAATCGCCCATCTTTATCGAACCAATTAGGTCGGCACAAAAAGCAACAACATTATCATTCTTTTGTCCTAATTCGGTTAAGGCATCTCCAAATCCCGAGCGGGTATCTTTCTTACCTGAATCTGTATATTTAATCATTGTTCTAATATTTTATTTTTAAAAATCTATTCTAATTTGTTGTGATCGTTTCGAGTAAACTCTAAAATTTTTGCTCACAGTATAAACCGTTTCATAGGCTCCTTTATTTCTAAACACAACGACATATTTTCCTGGCAATAAATATAGTACATCTTGTTGTTTATTTTTGTCAAGATTATAAACCCATTCTAACTCATCGCCTCTTTTTACATATACACTTCCGTAACCTTTTGCTCTGTGCGTAATAGTTACTACTCCTGAAGCCGGAATATCAATTTTAGTTTGATGGTCGGCATCAATTTTAATATCATCTACAATAATTCTTGGTAAAGTTAAAATTTCAACATCATAAGTTCCAACTAAATATTTCTCAGGTTTATTAATTTTCTGAACATTAATAATCTTCCTTATATCATTCTGATGAACTACAATTTCTGGCTTCACTTTAATATCAGAAGACTTCACAACAAAAGACCCTTGTGGCACATAGGCGGGGATGGTTAAGTGCTTCCCTACAATCATCTTAATACTATCCACTCTAACTGGAGGAATAGTATGAACTACCATATCGTAAGTTGTAAATGGATCAAAAATTAAAGTATCGGGGATACCTAAAGCATTCATCGTATGAATATAATTATAAACTACAGCTCCTGTTTGTTCATTATAGAACGTCATATTAACATTAGTTTCTGTTGGTTTATGATTGATATCTAACAAATTAACTTGTGCTGTGGTATTATTCAAGGCTTGAGAAATAACAATATTAAGGATATCATTAAATTGCTTTTCGTTTGAGGCATCATAATAATGGCCTACACATTCAAAAGTTTTCTTTAAATCTACATCTAAACCAATCCCTATAACAAAAGGTTTAAGTACAATTCCTTTTTTCTGTAATTCGGCCGATACGGCACAAGGATCACCATCGCAAGCCTCAATTCCATCTGTAATTAATATAATAATATTTCTTCCTTTAGCATCAGGGAAGTCTCCACCGGCAAGGTATAAGGAGTGAGCTATTGGAGTTGTTCCCCTTGGTTCAATTTGTCTTAGTTTTTGTTTGATTAACTCAATATTATTAGGTTCGAAAGGGACTTCTAATTTTGTATCACTACAATCTTGTGGTGGCACATAAGATTGATGCCCATAGACCCGAAGTGCTAATTGAACGTTGTCAACTTTTTTAAGCGAATCTAACATATTCATGAGCATTCGCTTAGCAACTTTCATCTTTGTTCCTGTTTCCCACTGCCCAGACATAGACTGTGAGGCATCGTACACAAATAATATTCGTGTAGGCAATGTTGTTTGTTGAGCATAACCCACAAAAGTCAACAATAATAATATGCTAAAAATTATTTTTTTGATAAATTCTAAGTATTAATAATCCCCTAAAGTTTCTTCTAATTGAGATAACGCTTCTGCTAATTGCTCATCGTTTGGTGCAATACCATGCCATTTGTGAGATCCCATCATAAAATCTACACCTTGCCCCATTTCAGTAGACATTAGAATAACGATTGGTTGTCCATTTCCTGTTAATGATTTTGCTTCTGCTAAAGTTTTCAATAAAGTTTCCATATCGCCACCATTAGTTTTCAGAACCTTCCATCCAAAAGCTTGCCATTTATCTTCAAGACTTTCCAAATTCATTACTTCCGAAGTTGGGCCATCTATTTGAACTTTATTGTAATCGACAGTTGCAATAAGATTATCAACTTTGTGTTGTGCGCCAAAAAGTGCAGCTTCCCAAATTTGACCTTCTTGTAATTCACCGTCGCCATGTAATGTATATACTAAATGCTTATCTCCATTTATTTTTTTGGTTAAAGCGGCTCCTAAACCAACCGATAAACCTTGACCTAACGAGCCTGATGCAATTCTGATTCCTGGTAAATTTTCTGCTGTAGTCGGGTGACCCTGAAGGCGAGAACCGATAGCTCTAAATGTTTTTAATTCTTCTACAGGGAAATAACCTGAACGTGCTAAAACGCTGTACCAAACTGCAGAAAGATGACCATTAGATAAGAAAAACAAATCTTCTTCTTTACCATCGATAGTGAAATTCTTAGCATCTTTTTCTAAAACCTCAAAGTATAAAGCAGTTATAAAATCTGCACAACCCAAAGCTCCTCCAGGGTGACCAGAATTCTTTTCGTGTACCATTCTTACTATGTCTCTACGAACCTGACTAGCAGTATTTTTTAATTCTTGTATCTTATCCATTATCAATTTTATTTTAATCTGCAAAGGTAAACAATACGCAATGAATAACTAACAAAGAAGAATGATTAATTATCTTAATTAGCAGAAAATCTCTTTATCATAATATCTCATAAACCGATATCGTTAAGACAGAGCTTACGAGATCTGCTAAAAGATTATTTTATTATTAACCCGATGGAATTAAAGCGATTATAGATAATTTGCCTCAATTTGCACAAGAGCGGATTAACAAAATAAATAATTCTGATTAATTGGTATTGCTTTAGTAACTCGATGCGATTTTTGGAGAAAATATTTTATCTTCGATCAATTATGAAATTCTATTTGTTTGTCATCTTCTTTTCACTTATCCATCTGTTTGCTTTTTCGCAGTGCGATACAACAATAGTATCGGAAGCTGAAAAGAATTGGGAATTGAATCAATTAAACAATGGTATTTTTATAGCCCAATCTGAAAGCGATTACAAAAAATTCTATAGATATTCTTCGGATATTGATTTTACAAGTAAGATGCTAATTAACTTTTATTCATGTTGCGTTTGCCTCAATGCAGAGTCTGAATTAAAAATTACTTATCAGGAAGATTCCATTATTTTCACATATACCGTAATTTCTATGGACAATCATAACAAAATGCCATGTGCGTCTAGCTCTAATGAATTTATTTTAGATAAAATAGATTTGTCTTACGCCTACTTTAGACTCAAAATAATCTATCGTAAAGAAATTAGAGAATGGTCGGCAAAATACGATAACAAATCTACAGTTATTGAATTATATGACGAGCCTATTACAACATTTCTTCCTTACAAAAATCCCAATTCTAATTGAGCTTCTTCGCTCATCATAGATTTATCCCAAGGCGGGTCAAAAGTTAGATTTACTTCTGCGGATTTTACTGACTGAATAAACGAAATTTTGTCTTTTACCTCCATCAAAATACTATCGGCAACAGGACAGTTTGGTGCAGTTAGAGTCATGTCAATTTTTACATTCCATTCGTCATCTATATCTATATTATAGATTAAGCCTAGTGCATAAATATCTACTGGAATTTCTGGATCGTAAACGGTTTTCAATACGCCAACAATGGCTTCTTCTAATTGTACTTTATTTTGATATGCGTTCATTATAGTTAAAAGTTAAAAAGTTAAAAGTTACAGGTTACCATCCTGTCTATCAATTTATCTTATGCCTAAGGTCTATATACTACTATTTACGAGCATTAAAAGCAATGGCATAGAGTTTCATTTGCTTAATCATAGCCACTAAACCATTGGCTCTATTTGGAGATAAATTTTCTTGTAATCCAATATCTTTAAGGAAAAACAAATCTATATCTATTAAATCTTTTGGAGTCTGATTGTTCATTACTCGAATCAATAATGCAATAATTCCTTTTGTAATAATAGCATCGCTGTCTGCTGTAAATTGAACTTTCCCATCTACCAATTCTGCGTTTATCCACACCTTAGACTGGCAACCATCAATCATATATTGAGTAGTTTTAAATTTCGCATCAATCTCTGGTAAATCTTTAGCTAATTCAATTATGTAATTGTATTTATCCATCCAATCGTCGAAAATGCTCATTTCTTCGATAATCTCATTTTGTATATCTTGTATCGTACTCATACTTTGCTTTAGTTTTAAAGTTGTGCTTTGTGCTTAAAGTTTGTAAAGTTACTTTTTAAAGTTTCATGTTGCAAGTTGAAGGTTAAAAGTTTAAAACTTAGCTTGAGGTTGAGAAAGAATTGCCATCCTCACTATTAAAAATCTAATTTCTTATTACTATTTTAAACCACCCTGTCTATCAAGAATTCTAACATCTGATGTCTTATTACATTTATAGCCATCTTGACTATTAATTTGTCTTGTGTCTATAGTCTTTTTAAGTCAACATCATCACTACTTTTTTTAGCGACTCTGTAAAATAATCTATTTCTTCCTTCATGTTATAAAATGCAAAAGAAGCTCTAATAGTTCCCGAAATACCGTAGAAATCCATCAAAGGTTGTGTACAATGACTACCCGTTCTCACTGCAATATCTAACTTATCTAGAAGAGTTCCAACATCGGTAGGATGCACACCTTTTATTCCGAAAGATATAGTCGCAGCCTTATTCACCGATGTACCGTAAAAAATAATATTGGGAACTTCTTTTAACTTCTGCTCAGCATATTTCAACAAATCGTTTTCGTATTCTGCAATATTCTGTAAACCAACTCCTTGAACATAATCGATTGCTGATTTTAAGCCTATTGCATCTATATAATTTGCCGTTCCTGCTTCGAATTTCAAAGGTAAATCTGCATAAGTCGTTTTTTCGAAAGATACCTTTTTAATCATATCTCCACCACCTTTGTATGGCGGCATAGCCTCTAGCCATTTTTCTTTTCCATAAAGTACACCAATACCCGTAGGTCCATATAATTTATGACCAGAAAAAACAAAAAAGTCTGCGTCCAAGTCCTGAACATCAACTTTCATATGTTGCACAGATTGCGCTCCATCTATTAATACAGGAATTTCTTTTTTGTGAGCTGCAGCAATAATCTTTTTCACAGGATTTATTGTTCCCAATGAGTTAGACACCTGATTTAGAGTAACTATTTTAGTTTTATCAGACAATAAATTGTCCAAATTATCTAAAATTAGCTCTCCCTTATTGTTCATAGGAATAACTTTAATTATCGCTCCTTTTTTCTCTGCAATAAATTGCCAAGGCACAATATTAGAATGATGTTCCAACTCAGAGATTAATATTTCATCACCTTTAAAAATAAATCTCTCACCGAAACTCGACGCCACCAAATTAATACTCTCTGTTGTCCCCGAAGTAAAAATAATTTCCTTTTCGGATGAGGCATTCAAAAAGCTCTTTATTGTTGTTCTTGCAGTCTCGTATGCATTAGTCGATTCTTGACTTAAAAAATGAACTGCACGATGAATATTAGCGTTCTTCGATAAATAAAAATTAGTTAAAGTATCAGTAACCACCTTTGGTTTTTGCGTAGTTGCACCATTGTCAAAATACACAATCGGACGCTTATATTTAACGGTTTCCAAGATTGGGAAATCTTTTCTTATTTTATCAATATCTAACATTTCTAACTATTTTTTGTCATTACAAACTTTGAGGAATCGGTCTTTAAATAGCAGAGTTTTTCATAATTCTAGACGAACAATTTCTGCATAATGACAACTCGCCACTCAAACGTTTCTGAATTAAATCTTCCGTATTTTCTTTAAGAGATTTGATAGACATTTTTTTAACAACATCATCAGCAAAAGCATACATCAAAAGCATTTTTGCATCTTTTTCTTCGATTCCTCTAGCTCGCATATAAAACATAGCATTATCGTCTAACTGCCCCACAGTTGCTCCGTGGCTACATTTAACATCATCGGCATAGATAATAAGCTGAGGCTTAGTATTCATCTTCGCTGTTTTAGTCAAAATAATATTGTTGTTCGATTGCTGTGCATTCGTTGCTTGAGCATTTTTATCTACCAAAACAGTCCCTGCAAATATCCCTTTCCCTGCATCATCAATAATATTCTTAAATAACTGATTGCTACTACAATTTGGTTTGGCATGATGGATATATGTATGCGTATCGACTTGTTGCTGTTTATCGATAAGAGCTATTCCAAATGCATTGGCCTGGCAATGCTCACCATCCATAATCATATTTACATTGTTACGTATTACTCCCCCTAAAAGAGATGTGGTATGACAAGTTGCGACAGAATGATCTTTTTGGTCAAAAAAGATGGATGAAACGTTAATAGACTCACTGTGCTCATTTTGCATTTTTGTAATTTCTACTCTTGCATTTTCAGCTACAAAGACTTCTGTAACAGAATTGGATAAATGCATGTTTGAAGTCAAAGAATCGTCACAAAAAATCACCTTTGCTTCTGCGTTTTCTTCGACTATAACTAAATTTCTTAACTGAATAGAATTATTATTAACGCCATCTACTTGCAAATTTACAACCTGAATAGGTTTATCTAGCTGCTTAGATTTAGGGACATAAACAAAAACGCCATCGTATGCTAAAGCTGTATTTATTGCAACAGTACCATCAGAATCATTCTTAGCTAATTTATTATAGTATTTCGAAAAAAGCTCTGGATATTTTTTTGCTGCTTCTTTAAAAGAGCAAACTATTATTCCTTCGTCATTATTAATAATACGCTCTTTAGAAACGTATTGTCCTTTTGCAAAAAGAGCCAAATAAGCATCTAAATGCAAAACATCACACTTAAAAATATTTTCGGCATTAATATCAATATTTTGAGATTGAATGCTCATATCTAAATCTTGTGCAAAAGCTTCTGATATATCGGTATATTTATACGATTCTATAGATTTATTAGGGAAACCTATTGCCTTAAAACTCTCAAAAGCTTCCATTCTATGTCGATTCACTTCTTCAGAAGAGTCCTTATTAAGTAGAGCTTCTGATGCAACGAAGAAATCGATATATTTTTTTTCTGCTGTATTTTTCATCATCAATTGATTATAAGTCTTTAATCAACCAATCGTATCCCTTTTCCTCTAACTCATAAGCTAGTTCCTTGGTTCCCGATTTAATAATTTTACCATCGTAAAGGACATGCACAAAGTCAGGTACAATATAATCTAGCAACCTCTGATAGTGAGTAATAACAACTGTTGCATTGTCTTTGTTTTTTAATTTCGTAACTCCATTAGCGACAACTCTAAGTGCATCTATATCTAAGCCGGAATCCGTTTCATCCAAAATAGATAATTTGGGTTGAAGCATAGCCATTTGGAAAATCTCATTACGTTTTTTCTCTCCTCCAGAGAAACCTTCGTTTACAGAACGCCCTGTAAGTTTCGAATCTAACTCAACCACACTTTTCTTCTCACGCATCAATTTTAAGAATTCTGAAGCCGACATAGGCTCCTCCCCTCTATGCTTACGTTGTGCATTTACAGCCGCTTTCATAAAATTAACCATACTTACACCGGGAATTTCCACTGGATATTGAAATCCTAAAAAGATACCTTGAGCAGCTCTTTGCTCTACTGATAATTCTAATAAATCTTTTCCTTCGTATGTTACTTCGCCTCCTGTTACTTCAAAAATCTCACGTCCTGCCAATACAGAAGCTAAAGTACTTTTACCAGAACCATTAGGTCCCATAATAGCATGAACTTCTCCTGCTTTTATCTCTAAGTTAATTCCTTTTAGAATCTCCTTATCGTTTATATTTGCTTTTAATTCTTTTATACTTAACATTTCTCTTAGTTGAAAGGTTAAAGGTTGTAAAGTTGTAAAGTTGAAAGGTTTACTATAATCAAACTTATTTTACATCCTTAACTCTTGTTTTTACTCAATTTTTTTAATTTCTATTTATAATTACCTATGATAGTCCATTACTAGCCGACACTTCCTTCTAAGCTAATTTGTAATAATTTTTGCGCCTCTACTGCGAATTCCATTGGCAATTTATTTAATACCTCTTTAGCATAACCATTTACAATTAAACCAATAGCATCTTCTGTTTCAATCCCTCTCTGATTACAATAAAAAATTTGATCCTCGCCAATTTTTGAAGTGGTTGCTTCATGTTCTACAATTGCAGTAGGATTATCAACTTCAAGATAAGGATAGGTATGCGCTCCACATTTATCGCTCATTAACATAGAATCACACTGCGAATAATTTCTAGCATTTTCAGCCCCTTGTAGCACTTTTACTAATCCTCTGTACGAGTTATCTGATTTTCCAGCCGATATACCTTTAGAGATGATGGTCGATTTAGTATTTTTACCAATATGAATCATCTTGGTACCAGTGTCGGCTTGTTGATAATTATTGGTTACAGCCACCGAGTAAAACTCTGCAACCGAATTATCGCCTTTTAATATACAAGAAGGGTACTTCCAGGTAATTGCAGAACCTGTTTCTACCTGAGTCCACGATAATTTGGAATTATCGCCATGCAACATTCCTCGTTTGGTCACAAAATTATAGATTCCTCCAATTCCTTCTTTATTGCCTGGATACCAATTCTGTACAGTCGAATATTTTACTTCAGCATCTTTGGCAACAAATATCTCCACAATAGCCGCGTGTAATTGATTTTCGTCTCTTTGAGGAGCTGTACAACCTTCTAAATAGCTCACATAAGCGCCCTCATCGGCAATAATCATAGTTCGCTCGAACTGACCAGTATTAGCTGCGTTAATTCTGAAATAAGTAGATAATTCCATCGGGCTACGAACTCCTTTTGGAATATAGCAAAAGGATCCGTCAGTAAATACAGCAGAATTCAGTGCTGCATAAAAATTATCGGTTGGGGGCACTACTTTTCCTAAATATTCTTTTACTAAATCTGGATGATTCTGAACTGCTTCGGAAAAAGAACAGAAAATAATTCCTAGCTCGGCTAAATTTTCCTTAAAAGTAGTTTTCACAGAAACGGAATCCATAACCGCATCAACAGCTACTCCAGACATCATTTTCTGTTCGTCTAAAGGAATACCCAATTTTTCAAAAGTTTCTCTCAATTCAGGATCAACATCTTCCATACTTTCCAACACTTTCTTTGGTTTAGGTGATGAATAATAAATAATATTCTGAAAATCAATCTCAGGAATTGTAAGATGAGCCCATTCTTTTTGTTCCATCTTTAGCCATTTTTTATAGGAATCTAACCTAAATTTCAATAACCATTCAGGTTCATTCTTTTTAGAAGAAATCAATCTAATAACATCTTCGTCTAAACCCATTTTAATGGAATCGTTCTCAACGTCGGTAGTAAAGCCATACTTATAATCGCTTTCTGTAACCTCGTCAATTATTTTATCTTTATTTTCGTTCATTGTATATATTCAATCTAATTAGATAGAAAAATAAATCTCAATCTAAATTCAATAAAAACTATTAATTAAAACATATTCAGGGTTTTAGACTCACCTCTACTTCTTGTCTAAAATCATTCTAAATAAACACAAAGTTAAAAGAAATAATGGAAATATATTTACTTTTTAACAGTTTTTAAAGCTAAAATATATCATGAAAAACATTAAAAATTTCAAAATTTTGATTTGTTTTGTTTTTTTTGTTTCTTTATGATACGAAATGAGTAAAAAAACACAACCATATAAGAAACTGCTGCTACCTTTTTCATTAATTTATGGTATAATCATTGGGTTTAGAAATTGGCTGTTCGACGTCAAAATTATTAAATCCAAATCGTATTTTACCCCTATAATTAATGTAGGTAATATTGCAATTGGAGGAACTGGTAAAACACCACATATAGAGTATCTAATAAAATCTCTCCAGCCTAATTATAGGCTTGCAACTCTCAGTAGAGGATACAAGCGTAAAACAAGTGGATTCATTATTTCTTCATCTAATCATAGTTATGAGGATATTGGAGACGAACCCAAACAGTTAAAATATCAATTCCCTAGTGTTATCGTTTGTGTAGACGAAAAAAGACAAAGAGGAATTGAAAACATTGAAACCTTAGAAAGTTCTCCAGAGATTATTTTATTAGATGACGCATTTCAGCATCGTTATGTTAAACCAGGATTAAATATCCTGTTAACTGACTATTTTCACCCTTATTGGAAAGATTATCTATTACCAATGGGAAATTTACGCGATAGTAAAGCCCAAGCTGACCGAGCCGATATTGTTATTGTTAGTAAAACACCCAAATCTATTTCCCCAATTAAAAAACGTATCATAAAAAAAGAACTTAATCTTTTTCCCTATCAGAATCTATTTTTTACTACAATTAAATATGGTAAATTGGTAAAACTGGGGCATACAAAGAAAATAAATATCGACAACAATTTCTCTGTATTGATGTTAACAGGTATTGCAAAATCAAAGCACTTAAAAACCCACCTTAATATCAGCTTTAAAGAAGTATTTATTTCAAAATTCAGAGATCATCACTCCTATACAGAAAGTGATATATCAAATATTATTAATCAATTTAATAATATAAATAACCCAAATAAAATTATTGTAACTACTTTAAAAGATGCTGTTAGATTGAAAGATAATAGTATTTTTGCAGAACTTTCTAAATTACCAATTTATTATCAAGCCATTGAAGTTGGTTTTTTAAATGAGGAAAACGAAAAAGAATTTAATAAATTAATATTAAAATATGTTAGAAATGCTAAAAGAGACCGTAAGGTTTATTAAAGATAAGGTTGATTTTGAGCCAGAGATTGGAATCGTTTTAGGAACAGGACTTGGTGGGTTGGCAGACGTAATAGAACCTGTTGGAACAGTTAAATACGAAGACATTCCAAACTTCCCTGTATCAACAGTAAAAGGACATGCCGGACAATTAATGTTTGGATATATTAGTGGCAAAAAAGTGATTGCCATGCAGGGGAGGTTTCATTATTATGAAGGATACGATATTAGAGATTTAGCAATCCCTGTAAGAACTATGAAGCTATTAGGTGTAGAAACTATCTTTTTATCGAATGCTGCTGGAGGAATGAATCCCAAATTTAAGGTTGGTGATGTTATGCTTATTACTGACCACATTAATATGATGGGTACTAATCCATTAATGGGGAAAAATGCTGACGATTTTGGACCTAGATTTCCAGATATGAGTGCTGTTTACGATAAAAATCTTATAGAAAAAGCTGATACAATAGCAAAATCTCAGGGCTTAAATGTTCAGCGTGGTGTATATATGGCTGTTACAGGGCCTACCTTTGAAACTCCTGCCGAATATAAATACATGCACATAATGGGTGCGGATGCTGTTGGTATGTCGACTGTTCCAGAAGCCATTGTGGCACGACATGCCGATATGAAATGTTTTGCTCTGTCTATTATTACCGACTTGGGCGTTGAAGGTATTGTAGAAGAAGTAAGTCATGACGAAGTTTTAAAGGTTGCCAATGCTGCCGAAGCTAAAATGACAGGTATTATTAAACAATTATTAGCTGAAATATAATATTAAACCACTATACGCCGCAAGTACATGGGTTTGGACTACGAATAAAATTCATTGTTTTCATGAAAAAGACCTTAAATATCAGATTTTAGACAAAAGATTATATTACGTTGTTGTATTTTCAAATTAAATTTACGTTTTAAACTTGCTTACTCTTTTCTAATGTCTAAAATATTAAGTCTTGTTATATTTTTAGAAGCTGAAAGCAAAATGCACTAAAGCACATAGTTTTAACATAAACTGCAACAAATAAAGGAATAGAAGTTTTTTCTTGAAAAGAATGTAAGTGTAAATAATATTGAGAGCTCCTATAATATATGGAAGCTCTTTTTTCATCAAATAAACCAAATCATGAAATACAAGTTCGATCATAAAATAAATCGTGAAAATAGCAATTCTGTAAAATACGACTTACGAAGAAAAGTTTTTGGTAGCCAAGATGTACTTCCAATGTGGGTTGCTGACATGGATTTTGAAACTCCTGAATTTATCAGAAAAGCTGTCAAAGAACGTTCCGAACATGAAGTTTACGGTTATTCCTACAAACCAGAGAGCTACTACAAATCTATTGTTAACTGGCTTAGCGAGCAACACAATTGGGATATTCATTCCAAAGATTTAACCTTTAGTCCCGGAGTTGTTCCTGGATTAGTTTTATCGGTTTTAGCATTTTCTCAACCTGGCGATAAAATCATTGTTCAACCTCCTGTTTATTTTCCTTTCTTCTCCACCATCAAAGATAATGGGAGACAAATTATTCATAATAATTTAATATCAAAAGAAGGACAATATTCAATGGACTTCGAAGACCTAGAATCTCAAATAGACAGTAGGACTTCAATGATAATAATTAGCAACCCTCATAATCCCGTAGGCCGTGCCTGGACAAAAGAAGAGCTTGAAAAATTAGTGAATATTTGTGAAAAAAATGAAATATTAATTATTTCTGACGAAATTCATTCCGATTTAGTTTTTTCTCCAAACAAACACATCCCAATTGCATCTATTTCTGAAAAAGCTAAAAATAGGAGTATCACTTTTATGTCACCAAGCAAAACATTTAATGTTGCAGGTTTAAGCAGTTCTTTCGCAATTATTCCCAATCGAAAACTTAAACGAATTTATAATTCATACTTAGAATCTTATCACTTATACCTAGGAAATATTTTTGGAACTGTAGCAACAGAAGCCGCTTATACTTATGGAAAAGAATGGGTTTTGGAAATGAAAGAATATCTAACTTCGAATATTGATTTGGCTGTCAATTTTATTCAACAAAATTTACCTCAGATAAAACTTCGTAAACCCGAAGCTACTTATTTATTGTGGTTAGATTTTTCGTCATTAGAATTATCTGACAAAGCATTAAATCAGTTTCTAATAAAAAAAGCAAAATTAGGATTAAATCAAGGAATCGTTTTTGG
>JAMOQL010000261.1 GCA_027064025.1 Bacteroidales bacterium | reverse complement strand
AATGGGGGGTCTGGATTTATGCGCATGAATGTAGCCTGCCCTAAAACAACATTACAAAAAGCGTTAAAACAACTTAAAGAAGCATTCGAATAAACTAAAAATTCGATGCAAGCAAAGAAGAAATAAACATCCTAAATGGCATTGATAAAGCTGGGTTTAAACACTCGGCTTTTTTGCTATTTAATACCTAAGTACAAATACGGATTTTGACAAAATGCCTTCTATCAGGGAAACATCGACAGGATATGTATCGTAAAAGATAATAATACTAGAACAAATAACAGCTCTAATATTTAATTTCTAAACTTATACTAATAACGATATCGTCATGAAAACTCACACATCTACCAAGCATATTTCTCAGCCATTAAAAGAGATATTTCTTTCAATAATTCTTCTATTGATTCTTTCAAATATTAGCCACGCTGAGATTCCTACAGCACCTAATGCTCTTGCTGCAACAAATATAGAATCTAACAATTTTACAGCTAATTGGGACTTATCATCTGGGGCTACAAATTATTATATCGATATTTCAACAAATAGCGACTTCTCATCATTCGTTTCTCCTTATGAAAATTTAGAAACAAACGATGTTAATTCATTAGATATCACAGGCCTATCTCATATCACAACGTATTATTATAGAATTAGAGCCTACAATAGTTTTGGAACGAGTAACAATTCTAACGTAATTTCTGTAACAACCACTAAATTAAATCAAACAATTAGTTTTTCTTCATTATCAGACAAAACTTATGGAGATAGTGATTTTTTATTAAGCGCAACAGCAAGTTCAGAACTAACAGTAACCTACCAAAGTTCGAATACAAATGTAGCAACCATAAGCGGAAATACTGTTACAATTATTGGTGCTGGTTCAGCTTCTATAAAAGCCTCACAAAATGGTAATAATGAATATTTTGCAGCATCAGATATCGAACAGATACAAATTGTAAATAAGAAAACACTTAATGCAACAGCAAATAATGTGAATCGAGAAGAATGTGAATCCAATCCAGACTTTAGTATATCGTACTCAGGATTTACTTCTGGCGACAATATTGACTCGTTAAATACAAAACCTACTACTTATTGTGCAGCATCGTCTTCAAGTCCAGTAGGAGAATATGAAATAACGGTATCAGGTGGCCTTGATAATAATTATGAGTTTAATAATATCTCGGGAAACTTAAGTGTAACAACAGATGCAACTAACCCTAATGTATCAGGTAAAAACATAACAATAAATCTAGATAATAATAATGTTGCCGGCACGATAGGAAGTAGTAATGCTATTTTTTCAGAAGGATTTGAATATAATAATATTAATGACAAAATTGCATGGCCTCAAAATAACAATTGGAATACTCTAGACAGTCTAGAATCAGAATCAGCAATTGTTAGTAATTCAAAAAGCAATGGAGGAAGTAAAAGTTTAAAAATTACAGGAGACCATAATATTGTTTTAAAATTAGGCGACAAAACAAGCGGTAAGTATTTAGTTAAATGGAGATCCTATATCCCAACAGGAGCCTCTGCTCAAATGTTTTTTTCTCAAGACACCAACAGTACTAATGATATTCTAGGTCTAGCCTTCTTTAACGGACAGGCTTTATACATCAAAAGCATTACCAATACATTCTTAGGACAACAACCGTTCTCTCACGATGTTTGGTTCGATGTGGTTGCGTATTTTGATTTGGATGTTAACAGAGTTCTCGTATTAGTTGATGGAATTGTTAGAATAGACTTTTCTGATCAAGATTATAATCTTGGATGCATTAATTTCTTACAAGGAGGTGACGGATTCTACATAGATGATATTGAATATCAAGACTTAAGTCTATCGAACAATGCTAGCACATTTGTGTCAAGTTCTGATAATTGTGAAGTTTTAGCCAGTTATGCAGATCCTTTATATTTCGACTGTTCTTCTTTGGGAACAAATATAACAAGTCTCACTACAATCGATGGACAAGGAAATATTGCATCGTGCCAATCAATTGTAACCGTTGTTGATAACGAAGCCCCAGCAATCCCAACTTTGACTGATATTACAGGAGAGTGTTCTGCTACAGCTGTTACACCCTCTACAACAGACAATTGCGCAGGTACTATTACAGGAACGACTTCAGATCCTTTAACCTACTCGTCTCAAGGAACCCACATTATTACTTGGACTTTCGATGATGGCAATGGTAATACCACTATTGTAAACCAGAATATCATTATTTCTGATATTTCTAAACCAATTCCTGATATCACAAACCTACAAAATGATACTGCAGAATGCTCTGGTAGTCTGAGTATCCCAACTGCAACTGACAATTGTGACGGAACAATTTATGCAAGTACAAGTACAACATTTCCTGTGACAGAAACAACAACTATAACTTGGGTATTTACTGATGCTGTCGGAAATTCAGAAAATCAAAATCAAACTATAGTAATTGTAGATGAAACAGCTCCTATTGCCGATGTTGATTCTCTATCAGAGATTACCGCTGAAGGATCGGTAACGCCTGACACTCCAACTGCAACTGACAACTGTGATGGTTCCATTAATGGAACCTGTCAAACCGAATTCCCAATCACTGAGAGCACAATAATAACATGGGCATATACGGATACAGAAGGAAATCAAAGTACTCAAGATCAATCTATAGTCATAGTAGAAAGCTCTGCTCCTATCGTGAATAATACATTCTTACCAGGATTAATAGAAGAGTGCTCTGTTGTACCTGTAGCGCCAACGGCAACAGATAACTTCGATGGAGTTATCATAGCAACAACAACAACTGAGTTTCCAATAACAGAGAGTACAAGTATTACTTGGATTTATACAGATGCTGCTGGAAATGTCACAACACAAAATCAAGAAGTGACAATATTCGATGATGTTTATCCAGAAATTCTTTGTCCAAATAATCAAGTATTTGAATTAGAAGATACAAGTTTAACTAGCTATACAATTAATAAAGAAGCTATCGACTATTTATCTGCGAGCGATAATTGTGGGATAGAATCAATAATAAGCAACCTTAATTTCACTAACACAGATAGTGTTAATCTACCTATAGGAAATACAATAGTAGAATGGTTTGCAAAAGATTTACATGAAAACCAATCTTCATGTTCTTTTAATGTTTTGGTTAAAGAACCATTAATATTATCTACCAATATTAATTCTTTGACACATGACAATCATATATTACTGTATCCAAACCCAAATAACGGAAATTTTACAATAAAATATGAATCGGAAGCAACAGGAAAAGGAACAATAATAATAACAGATCTTACAGGACGCTTAATATATTCTAGTAAAATAAACAAAACTACTTTTGAATTTAACAAAAATATTGAATTAACTAACTATTCGTCTGGCGTTTATAATCTAACATTTAAACTGAGTAATACTCTAATAAATAAACGGATTATTTTGAAATAGAACCTAATCAAATATCAGTAACCAAAGTAATTCTAGGTAATAAAATATGATTATAAAAAAGGGAGTCAATTGACTCCCTTACTTGTATTAAAATGTATGTTTTACAAAATAATTTTACAATAAAAAGCTCAACAAAATACCCGCCGCAACAGCCGAGCCAATAACTCCTGAAACATTTGGAGCCATAGCATGCATTAATAAGTGATTAGTTGGATCTTCTTTCAGACCTTCTATTTGTACAACCCTAGCGCTATCTGGTACTGCAGAAACTCCTGCTGCTCCAATTAATGGGTTAATTTTATTATCTGCTTTAGCAAAAACATTCATTACTTTTGCAAATAATATTCCACCAGCTGTAGCAACAACAAACGATGTTGCACCAAGAATAAATATCAACATAGATTGCGTAGTAAGAAATACATCTGCCTGAGTAGATGCTCCCACTGTTATTCCTAACAATATAGTTACAATATCGATAAGAGGTTTTCGCGCAGTTTCTGCCAATCTCTCAGTATGGGTCGATTCTTTTAATAAATTTCCAAAAAACAACATCCCCAATAATGGTAAAGAGCCTGGAGAAATAAATCCTGTTAAAATTAAACCCGCAATTGGGAAAATAATCTTTTCAGTTTTCGATACTGAACGAGGAGGTTTCATTCGAATAAGTCGTTCCTTTTTAGAAGTTAACAACTTCATTATCGGAGGCTGAATAACAGGAACTAGAGCCATATACGAATAAGCGGCAATAGCAATTGGTCCAATTAAATTTAGATTCCCATTTAAACCATTAGCTAATTTCGAAGATAAGAAAATAGCTGTAGGACCATCGGCACCACCAATGATACCAATAGCCCCAGCTTCGTTTAAATTAAAACCTAAAGCAATGGCTCCTAAAAAGGTTAAGAAAATACCAACCTGAGCTGCAGCACCAAGCAGCATTAATCGAGGACTCGATATTAGTGTTGAGAAATCTGTCATAGCACCAATCCCAAGGAAAATTAATGGCGGATAAACGCCTTTTAATACACCCATATACAAATAGCGCATCACACTGCCTTCTTCATAAACACCAAGATTCATTCCACTATCTTGTAAAAAAGGTACATTTCCTATTAGAATTCCAAATCCTATAGGAATAAGCAAAAGAGGTTCGTAATCGTATTTAATACCTAAAAAGATAAAAAATAAGCCAACGAGCAACATCACACCATGTCCAATTGTAAAATTGGCAAAGCCTGAATAAGTGAAAAATTGAATTAATCCATCCATTTTTTTTAATTTCTAAAATTAATAATCGGCTTATACTATTCTATTTCGATTAAGGTATCGTTCTGTAATACAGCATCACCTTCACTTATTTTAACAGATTTGACAATACCATCTTGTTCCGATAAAATATTGTTTTCCATCTTCATAGCCTCCATAATCAAAAGAATATCACCTTTCTTCACCTCATCACCTTCTTTTACATTTAGCTTAAATATATTCCCTGGTAGTGGGGCTTGGATTTTCTTAAGAGAACCTCCTGTAGCTGGTTTCTTTTTTACTTCATCAGGCAATCTTTTTCGGATAATAGTTGGGGTCTTAGGTGTTGCTATATCACGTTCCATTGTAACATGATAGGCTGTTCCATTGACTTCAATTTGTACATCGTTACCTACGATATCTTTAATATCAACATCGTATTGATTACCACGTATTTTAAATTTGAACTGTTTCATTTTCTTAATTTTTAGACTTTTCTTATTTCATCTTTATGACCATTCCAATTAAAGTCTATTCATAACATTATAAATTTTGGAATTCCATGGTGTGTATCTTTTAGACACTCGTTTCATGGTCAACTTACCACTTTCTTTATCGTGCATCTCACCAAAGTGCATATGCAGAGCTAAACTAATTGCTGCCGCTACTTCGCCATTTACCGAAAATTCATCAACCTCACTGCATTGGATTTTTCCTGCTTTCTCACATCTTTTTCTAGCCTGATATTCTAAAACCTTTGCTAGATTGATAAAAACAAAAACTAAAATCACAAGTGCAGCAAAAACAATTGAATAACCAACTACTGCGATTTCTATTCCTTTTTCAAATAATTCCATACTCATTTTACTATCTTTTAGATATTTGATTCCAGATGATATTAAACTATCCCATTCTATAACAATAAAAGCTTCTAATAGCCTAGTTTTAAAACATTCCTATCCAACTACAATGGAATATTTCCATGTTTTTTAGGGGGATTAGTATCTTTCTTAGTAGCTAAAGTTTGAAGTGCACGAATAATTCTAAATCTGGTATTTCGTGGTTCAATTACATCATCGATATATCCATAAGAAGCTGCATTATAAGGATTCGCAAATTTCTCATTATACTCCTTAATTTTCTCATCGATAAATTTAATTTTATCTTCTTCTTTTTCTATCGCTTTTATCTCTCTAAGATACAAAACTTCGATAGCACCTTGAGCACCCATTACTGCAATTTCGGCAGTTGGCCATGCATAATTAATATCTCCACGAAGTTGTTTCGAGCTCATAACATCGTGTGCTCCGCCATAAGATTTACGAAGTGTAATGGTAACTTTAGGAACTGTAGCCTCGCCATAAGCAAATAATAATTTAGCACCATGTGTAATTATGCCACCATACTCTTGCATGCTTCCTGGCAGAAAACCAGGAACGTCTACTAAAGTTACAAGAGGAATATTAAACGCATCGCAAAATCGAACAAATCGGGCTGCTTTTCTCGATGAATTAATATCTAAAACTCCAGCTAAGAAATTAGGCTGATTGGCAACAATACCAACAGGCATGCCGTTAAATTTAGCAAATGCAGTAACAATATTTCTTGCATATTGACGTTGCGTTTCTAAAAATTCACCATTATCGACAAGCATCTCGATAACATCTTTTACATCGTAAGGCTTATTAGGATTTTCGGGAATAATTAGATTTAAAGCATCTTCTCGCCTATCTGATGGATCATGACATTCTGTAATTGGAGGATCTTCAAGGTTATTCTGAGGCATATAGCTTAATAATTTTCTTAACATCATTAAACCCTCTTCTTCAGTCTCGGAAACAAAATGCGACACCCCCGATTTACTTGCATGCGTAACTGCACCGCCCAAATCTTCAGTAGTAATATCCTCTCCAGTCACTGTTTTAACAACCTTTGGACCAGTCACAAACATATAGCTAGTTTTATCTTGCATTAAGATAAAATCGGTTAATGCTGGAGAATAAACAGCTCCACCCGCACAAGGGCCTAGAATAGCCGAAAGTTGTGGAATAACTCCTGAAGCCATAATATTACGTTGAAAGATATCAGCATAACCAGCTAAACTTGTTACTCCTTCTTGAATTCTGGCTCCACCACTATCGTTAAGTCCAATTATTGGAGCCCCAACCTTCATTGCCTGATCCATCACTTTGCAAATTTTCTGTGCATAAGTTTCGGACAACGAACCTCCAAAAACTGTAAAGTCTTGAGCAAATACATAAACCACTCTGCCATCAACAGTTCCGTGTCCAGTAATCACTCCATCGGAAAGAAAAACTTGTTTTTCTAAGCCAAAGTTATGACTTCTATGAGTCACAAACATATCGAATTCCTCGAAGGAATCTTCATCTAAAAAGTAATCGACACGTTCGCGAGCAGTCATTTTACCTTTACTGTGTTGTGAATCAATTCTTTTTTCACCACCGCCAAGTCTAGCTTTCTCGCGTAACTCAACTAATTTTTTAATTTTTTCTTCAATTGCCATTTTCTGAAAAATTATTAACCCTTTTTTTAAGGTTTATTAAAAAAGGAGGTCTTTAGCCTCTATATTCTATTTATTTTTATCCTCACAAAGCTCTGTAAGAACACCAAAAGTAGATTTAGGGTGCAAAAATGCGATTTCTAAACCCTCTGCTCCCTTACGAGGTACTTTATCTATAAGGGTAACGCCTCTATCTTTTACTTTACTTAATTGTTCTTCTAAGTTATTAACTGCAAAAGCTATATGATGCACGCCAGGTCCTTTTTTTGCAATAAATTTTGCCACAGGACTATCCTCAGAAGTTGGTTCTAAAAGTTCAATTTTAGTCTGACCAACTTTAAAAAAAGCAGTTTTTACTTTTTGTTCTTTTACTTCTTCAACAGAATAGCAGTTTAGCCCAAGTACTTTCTCGTAATACGGAATACTCTCTTCTAAGCTGTTTACAGCTATTCCAATATGTTCTATAAATTGTGGAATCATAACTTTAATTTAATAGTGTGAAATTATATATAAATGGCAATTGAATTTCATGATTTTTATCACTCTAACGCGTGTAATTTATCAGCTTGTTTTATGCTGTAGAATCTCAAAATTATAGTTCTAAAATAAAAAAACAATCTTTTTGAAACTTTATCTGTAATATTACGAATAAGAATACAGTCACACACTAAAAGTAGTTTAGAGTTATTTATAAAAACTCGATTCAGAAAGGGGAGAAATACTCCCCTTTTGGCGTTCAATAAGTAACTAGAAATCTATGTATGGACTAATCTTTCTAATAAAATCATTCTGATAATTAAGCTTACTAGCTAAATCTTTTAAAGAACTTATTCTTCCATTAAAACTTCGGTTTTTAATAATATCTTTGGCTTGCTTTCTTGAAAAATAAGGATGCTTTTCTAATTCTCTTGCGGTACAAAAATTAATTTTAATTTTATGTATTAATTGTTTATCGCACTTTAATTGATTTGATATTTCTTTATATTTTTCTTCATCTATCCCATAAACTTCAGCAACCTGAATACAATTAACAAAACCTCCTAAGGCATCTCTATACTTGATCATTCTTTTCGACAAACTGGGACCTATACCCCTAATCTTTTGAAGCTCTTCTTGATTGGCAGAATTTATTTCTACAATTACTTTTCTGTTTTCTTTTGCTAATATTTTCTCTTTCTTATACTTTGTGTATTTATTCTTTTTTGATTTACGTTCAGTAATTTGTATAGAAATATAAGCTTCTAATCTATGATAAGTGCTATCATCAATAGCATATATCTTTTTAAAATCTTCAGACTTATAGAACTTCCCGTTCTTCTTGCGATAATTTAATACTTGTTTTATTTGTACACTTGATAGATGTAATTTCTGAAAATCTTCTCGACTTGCAAAGTTTGGATCAAAAACAAAAAGTGAATCTTCTTTAACATGCAGATATGTATATTCTTTTTTCTTCTGAATTTGGGCATCATTAATCGCCTTTTCGAAATCTGAAAATGATGTTTTATATTCTTTTTTAAAATATTTTACACCAAAAGGAAATAACAAAGACAAAATAATAAATACTGAAAGAACAATTAATCCGTTTCGTTGTGCCCTAGTAAAATTCAACATTTATCTATATTTTTTTATTTCACCAGATTTTACTTTTTGTAAGTATGATTTCAGATCTTTGGCTACTTCAGGAGTCATAATTAATAAGCCGATAATATTAGGAAATCCCATAGATAGAATCATCATATCGGAGAAATCTATAACCGAACCCATAGAAGAGGCTGCACCGACAATTGTAAATAGTAAGAAAATCGAAAAGAAAATATACTTTGATAAGTTACTCTTACCTGTTAATTTCTTGATAGGTTCTTTTAATAAAAAATCAAATCCCTTTAGACCATAATACGACCAAGAAATCATTGTCGAAAATGCAAAAAGCATAATTGCAACGGCTAATAGATATGGGAACCAAGAAAACACACTTCCAAAGGCATTGGATGTTAACTGTGCTCCGTCTAATCCTGCTGCATTTACAGGGTCATGATATCCTGTTATTACAATAACTAAAGCTGTAAGAGTGCAAATAATTACAGTATCGATAAGTGGTTCTAACAAAGCTACAATACCTTCGCTAATAGGCTCTTCCGTTTTTACAGCAGAATGAGCAATCGATGCAGAACCAATACCGGCTTCGTTCGAGAAGGCCGCTCTTTTAAATCCAACAACTAATACTCCAACAATTCCTCCTTTAATCGCTTCTGGCGAAAAAGCACCATTAAAAATTAAAACAAACATGTGTGGAAGTTCTTTAAAATTGATTGAGATAATTAAAACCGCTACAATAATATAAAGAGCGGCCATAAAAGGGACCAATCTTTCTGTTACTTTAGCAATACTTTTTATACCTCCAATAACGACAATACCGACCAAAATGGCCATTCCCAAACCAAACCAAGCACCTTGCCCATGCAATGCAGGAAACATCATTTCGAATTGTAAAAACGACTGATTTGCCTGAAACATATTTCCGCCTCCAATCGATGCTCCAATTAGAAGTATAGAATAAATGAACGCCAAAACAGCTCCTAAAACACCTAGATTCCTTGCTTTTAAGCCTTTGCTTAAATAATACATGGGACCACCTGCAACTTCACCATTTTTAAAAATCTCTCGATATTTTACTCCTAATGTTACTTCTACAAATTTTGCCGACATTCCAAATAAACCTGCAACAATCATCCAAAAAGTAGCTCCTGGACCTCCTATCGTAATGGCAATTGCCACACTTGCTATATTACCCAAACCAACGGTTCCCGACAAAGCTGTTGCCAATGCTTGAAAATGTGAAATTTCACCAGTATCATCCGGATTATCGTATTTCCCTTGTACTAGCTCTACGGAATGTTTGAATGCTCTGATATTGACAAACTTCATTCTTAAAGTAAAAAATATAGCTCCCATTATTAACCAGAACACAATTATCGGAATATGTTTTTCTACGGGTTTTCCATTAGCATCTATAATAACCTGACCATTTTTATCGTAAACAACAGGGTCGTATATGCCAAAGGCCGAAAATGGATCCCAAAAAAGGATTTCTCCCATCTTTTTTACAACGGGTTCAAAAACGCTATTTATTTTTTCACTAAAACTCACCTTTATTTGCTCAGAAGAACCCTCGTTCTTGATTTGGCTTTGAGCATTTAACGAAATAGAAAAAACTAAGAAGAGTAATATGAATGATAACGTTTTATTGAGCTTCATAATCGTAATAAAAAATTTATCTCAAATTTATAAAATTGAAATTAATTCTAAGACAAAAAGAAGAAAACTATTAAAGCAACAACAATTAATCATAATTATTTATTTTGTCAACTCACTCCTGTGTAAACAGACACAAATTATCTATATATCGCTTTAACCACGTTGCGTAATATTAAAATTCTAGATTTATAGAATATGTAACTTAAATTCAGCCAATAAAAGAATCTACTATATACCTTGTAATGATGAAAAAGCCTCCTGCATGAAAAATACAGAAGGCTATAATTGAAATAATTCTGTATTTAATATTTAGGGAAAAGGTCTTCTATAGAAACCTCTTTTACGTTTCCAAATTCCTTGAGCACATCGAAATCGACATATTTTTTAGACCCAATCACAAGCATTGTATATGGCTTGTTTTTAACATGTTGATTAAAAAATTGTTTAACATCTGCTAATTTATAATTATCGATACTTTCGTATAGTTCTTTCTTTCCATCATTCGTCAATCCCATTTGCTGAGCATACATATATGCCCAAAAAATATCAGAAAATTTATATCGCTCGGTTCGCATTCGCTTTTTCAATCCATTCTTACTATCATTAAAATTTTCTTCTGCATCTGGTAAGTTATTAAGTAATCCTAACATTGTTTTAGATGCTAATTCAATTTTATCTGGCTGAGTTCCAATATATGAATACAACATATCTATATCAGAGGTATCATTTGACATAGAATAGCTTGAATAAGTAGAGTAAGCCAAACCTTTCGATTCTCGAATCTCTTGAAAAATAACCGAAGACATATTCCCTCCATAATATTCGTTAAACATTGTTGATGGTATCCTTAGATTCTTGTCATATTTTGTATCTGTAGATATAAATAATAAGTCTGATTGAACCATATCGTAATCGACAAATAAAACCGTGTTCTGAGTTATTGGTGTTTTTATAAATTTAGTTTCTTTGGGTAAAGGTATTCTTTGTTCCGAGAATAACTCTTGAGCACTTAATTCTGCCACTAATAATTTCTCATCCATGGGTCCATAATACGAGACGTTCATTGGATATCTATTTAGATTGTGTACTTTTTCCATAATAGTATTTGCATCAATAGATTTCAGCTCTTTTTCTGTTAACACATAATTTACAGGATTATTTGCACCATATAAAGCATAATCTTTTAATCCGTTCCAGAAAATAAAATCTTTATCCTTTTTATTATCGGAGCGTTCTTTTAAAAGTCCATCGACATAATTAGCATAAGACTCTATATCTCCATTTGCATCATTAATAATTTGCTTGAACAGTTTAAGTGCAGGTTTGAAATTTTTATTTAACCCATTTACATAAACATACGATTTTGTTTTACCTGTTCCGACTCCAATACTAATTGCTAATTTGTACATCAGTTTTTGTAGACTATCAGCTGTCATTGTAGAGGTTCCTACAAAAGGTAAATAATCGATTGCTAGTTTTAATTTTTTATCTGCATTACTTCCTGTTTTTACAACAAACATTAGATTAAATAAGTCATTATTATTATTCTTAATATAATCTAATTCAACCCCTTTTTCTATCTGGCTAATCTTTATTTTATCGTTAAAATTAACGAAAACAGGATCAACATCCTTGACTTCTTCATTCTTAAATTCAGTGTAATATTTAGATTCCTTAGACCTATCTATCTCTATTGGAGTAATTTCTGGTTTATCGATGCGAACTAAATCCTTATTCTTTCCCTGACGTTTATATACAGCAACATAGTTGTCTTTAAAATGTTCATTTGCAAATTTAACAATATCCGATTTTGTTAATTGAACCATTTTATTATAACGATTAAGATAGTCTGTGTAAGGTTTCTTTGAATGAAAGATATCTACTAATTGGTATACTCTCCAATTTCTTTCCCAACCTCTTATTCTATCTAATCGACTGTTATCGACAATAGCTTGTAAAAGCCAATCGTCAAACTTACCAGCCTTCACTAACTCAATCTGTTGTAATAATAATTCTTTTACTTCTTCTAAAGTTTGACCTTCTCTAGGAGTGCCTCCAAGTTCTATAGAACCATAATCGTCCATGGCTTGATAATAAGAATATGCTTCTAAAACTTTTTGTGACTGCACAAGATTTAAATCAATCAAGCCAGCTTTACTATTATTCAAGATATTATCAATCATTTCGTAATAAATATCCTGATTAGAATCAGAACCTCTTGTTCTAAATGCTATTTGAACATAGGGAGCATCTTGAGTATAAACTTCTTTATCTATATGCTTCATAATAGGATCTTCTTTCTGATAAGTTGACCTTACTATTTTCTCAGAAGGTTTAAAACCACCCCAATACTTATCAACTTCAACAATTGTTTTATCAAAATCTAGGTCTCCGGATAAAGCAATAACCATATTGTTTGGCACATAATTCTTTTTAAAATAGGCTTTGATACTTTTTATAGATGGATTTTTAAGATGTTCCGCTTTCCCTATAACGGGAACACCGTATGGGTGATAATGATAAAATTCTTGCTCAATAGCATGATTTACTGCCGACCAAGATTCGGATTGTCCAATATTAAATTCTTCGTAAACAGCCTCTAATTCTGTATGAAATAATCGAAGAACGGGATCGCCAAACCGTTCTGCCTCAATCTCTAGCCACCTATCAATTTCGTTAGTAGGTATGTTATTTATATACATAGTCATATCTGGACCTGTACTAGCATTGGTATATTTTGCCCCTATTACATTCATAAGTTTATCGTATTCATTGGCTGCCGAAAACTTAGAGGCTATACCCGAAATACTATCTATCTGATGGTATAATTCTTTTCGCTTTACACTATCAGTTACTGTTTTACGCTGTTCAAACAAGTTTTCAATTTGCTGGAGATATTTTTGTTCCTCGTTCCAATTCAACGTTCCTATTTTCTTTGTTCCCTTAAATAACAGGTGTTCTAAATAATGTGCTAAGCCAGTATTATCTCTTGGATCATCTTTTGCACCCGCATTTACACCAATAATACCTGTAGCTCTGGGTTCAGCAGTATTCTTAGATAAATATACTTTTAATCCGTTTTCTAAAGTATATATTCTAAGATTCAATGGATCATTTTTAACATACTCGTAAGTATACCCGTTAATATCCTTAGCGGTTTGAGATATCAACTCTGAACTAATTTGTAAACTTTCTGATTGTTTACAAGCTCCTATTGAAAATAATATCGCTAAAAGGAAAATAGTTTTCTTCATTTTTTATAGTTTAGATTTATTTGATTGAACGGTAAAGTTAATTAATAATTGTTATTTTGTTAATTAATTTGCATAAAAAAAGGGTAGCCATAAAAGCTACCCTTTTTATTATTTGAATAAAGTTCTATTTATCATCTCTCATCAATTGGATTGCTCCTTTAAATTCGAATTCTTGACCTTTCTTACCTGTTCCTGTAATCACATAGTAATAAGCACCTGCAGATAAATCTCCTCCTTCATTCA
>JAMOQL010000260.1 GCA_027064025.1 Bacteroidales bacterium | reverse complement strand
ATTTGAAGAATACCAAAGAATATTTATAGAAACCGTTTGTTCTAACTTTGCGAGTATTGTAGAAACAGTTAAAGTAAATGAACAAACTCAAATATTACTTGAACAAACCCAACAACAAGCCGAAGAGATGAAGGCTCAGGAAGAAGAAATGCGTCAGAATCTTGAAGAATTACAAGCCACTCAAGAAGAAATTGCGATCAAAAGTATAGAAATGAATAGCATATTAAATGCTCTAAATAGTTCATCTTTAGTTCTTAAATTAGATATGAATGGTAATCTAATTGACATTAATGATGCTTTCCTTAACTTATTAGAATTACCTAAAGAAGGCGTATTAGGAAAAAATCTTAAAGACTTTACGACTTATGCCAATGATAATAAAACCTACGAAGAGTTTTGGGATAATTTAAGGAACGGAATTCACCAAAAAGAAGAACAAATAATTCGTTTGTCAAATGGTAAAGAAATATGGCTTTCACAAGTGTTCTCGACCATTTTTAACGAAAATAACGAACCAATTAGTATCATGAATATTGCTACTGATATTACAGAGCAAAAAATTCAAGAAAACGAATTGATGCAACAAAATGAAGAAATGTCTGCTCAAGAAGAAATGATGCGCTTAAATATGGAAGAAATTGAAGAAATTCAAAATGAAGCAGAAAAAAGAAACCACGAAATTGATAGTTTGCTTGAGGCTTTAAATTCTTCTAATTTTATCGTTGAGTATGATACCAAAGGGAAAGTTATTGAAATTAATGAGAAATATTTAGAATTCTTAAATATCAGTAAAGAAGACGCTCTTAATATGTCTCAACAGGACCACATGATAGCTACAGGTAACGCTAAAGACAATATCATTTGGGGGTTAATTCTCGAAGGAAAAATATGGAAAGGGCATACCCATTTAGAAATTAACAATAAACAATTTACATTAATAGAAACCTATACTCCTATTAAAAATGAAGAAGGTATTATTGTTAAAATTCTAAAAATAGCTAATGATATTTCGGAATATAAGATTGCTTAAATAAATGGACAAATTACAAGCCGAAATAAGAATTACTTTTCTTAGAACAGAATTAGAAAAGCATAATCATAATTATTACGTTTTATCGAATCCTCAGATTACAGATTTCGAATACGATAACCTGATAAAAGAGTTGATTGATTTAGAAGCTCAGTTTCCTCAATTTAAATCGGACTTATCTCCAACAGTGCGAGTTGGTAATGATATTAACCAAAGTTTTCGACAAGTTAAGCATCGTTATCCAATGCTATCCTTAGGAAATACATATTCGTTTAAAGATTTAGACGACTTCGATTTAAGAATCCAAAAAACACTAGAGGGTCAGTCCTATCAATATTGCTGTGAGCTAAAATATGATGGAACTTCAATCAGTATTACTTATGAAAATGGATTACTCACAAAAGCCATTACCCGTGGAGACGGCACAAAAGGCGATGAAGTTACTAACAATGTAAAAACTATCCGTAGTATCCCTTTAAAATTAGTTGGCGATTTTCCAAAAGAATTAGAAGTTCGTGGCGAAATCTTATTACCTCACTCCGCTTTCGATAAAATGAATCGAACTCGTGAAGAAAATAACGAACCTCCTTTCGCCAATCCAAGAAACGCCGCTTCGGGGAGCTTAAAATTACAGAATTCAAAAGAAGTAGCTAAAAGAAGGTTAGACGCTTATCTCTATTATATTTTATCCGAAGATTTAAACGAGGATTCTCATTATCAGAGAATAATAAAAGCAAAAAAATGGGGAGTAAAAACGCCAAAACATATTGAACTAAAAAATAATATCGAAGATGTCAAATCTTTTATCGAATTTTGGGATACCGAAAGAAATCAATTACCATTTGATATAGATGGTATTGTACTAAAAATTGATTCGAAAAAACAACAAGAACAGTTAGGCTTAACAGCAAAATCGCCACGTTGGGCTATTTCTTATAAATTTAAAGCAGAGCAAGTCACTACAGAATTGTTATCAGTAGATTACCAAGTAGGACGAACAGGAGCTATAACTCCAGTGGCTAACCTTACTCCTATTCAGCTTGCAGGAACAACAGTCAAACGAGCCTCAATACATAATGCAGACCAAATTGCCTTACATAATTTACATATTGGCGATTTTGTTTATCTAGAAAAAGGAGGAGAAATAATACCTAAAATTGTTGGAGTTGATTTATCGCTTAGACCAGAAACCGCTAAAGAAATTGCCTTTATTACACACTGTCCTGAATGCGGAACC
>JAMOQL010000259.1 GCA_027064025.1 Bacteroidales bacterium | reverse complement strand
AATTAGAAAAGAAGGCGAAGCCAAACATTTTTGTCCCAACGAAACAGCTTGTCCACCACAAATAAAAGGAAAAATTGAACATTTTATTTCTAGGAAAGCTATGAATATTGCAAGCGGTGAAGCCACTATAGATTTGTTGTTCGAAAATAATCTGATTCAAAATGTAGCTGATCTATTCGATTTAAAAAAAGAGCAAATTAACGGGTTAGAACGCTTTGCTGAAAAATCTGCAGACAATCTTATCCAAAGTATACAAGACAGTAAACAAGTGCCATTTCCAAGAGTCTTGTTTGCATTAGGAATTCGTTTTGTAGGAGAAACTGTGGCCAAGATTTTGGCTAAGCAATGTCGTTCTATTGATCGGTTAAGAGCTTTAAGTTTCGATGAACTTATCGAGATTGAAGAAATTGGTGATAAAATTGCAGAAAGTATAATTATCTATTTTCTAGATGAAAAAAATATTGCCATTATTGAGCGATTAAAGAAAGCTGGACTTCAACTTGAAATAAAAGAACAAGAATTAGCCAAAGGGAATCAACTAGCAGGCCTATCAATTATCATTTCTGGTATTTTCGAAAGACACTCTAGAGACGAGCTTAAATCACTAATTGAAGCACACGGAGGTAAAAATACAAGCTCAATTTCTAAAAAAACTGATTATTTAATTGCAGGCGATAAAATCGGCCCCAGTAAATTGGCAAAAGCCGAAAAACTAAATGTTAAAATTATCAGCGAAAGCGAATTCGAAAAATTAATTTCATAGAAGGCGTTTACTCTTAACCCATACGTAAATATTAGATAACATTTTTTAGAAATAGTAATTTAGTAGAACAAGTCTGATTTAAATTTATTTTAAGACTAATTATCTAAAAGGATAAATATGGAAAAACTAAAAATATTTGAACGACTTCCTAAAAAATTGCTTGAAGATATTATTCAATCATCTAAGCCAATGGACATTCCAAAAGGAACAGAAATATTACGTGAAGGACAATACGTAAAGGTCGTTCCAATCGTAATTAGTGGTGCTATAAAAGTATATTCCAGCTTTGAAGAAAAAGAACTTCTATTGTATTATATAATAGCAAACGAAAGTTGCATTATGTCTTTTACGGCAGGTATTAACAATGAAGAAAGTAAAGTTTTTGCTGTTACAGAAGAAGATACATCAGCGTTGCTAGTCCCTGTAAGAAAGATAAATGAATGGATTAAAGAATTCCCGGAATTTAATTTTTTATTTTTCAAATTGTTTAACCTGAGGTATAACGATTTGCTAGAAAGTATCAATCAAGTTCTCTTTAACAAGATGGATCAACGTCTTTACGATTATCTTTTAAAGAAATCGAAAATTAATAAAACTCAAATATTTAAAATATCGCATAGAGAGATGGCTAATGATTTAGGTACTGCACGAGAGGTTGTTAGTAGAGTAATGAAGAAATTAGAGAACGAAAATAAAATTGAACAAGTCGGACAAAGTATAAAAATTATCGATTTGTAACTTTAGTCACAAATGAATCGCTTTTCTCATTGTATTTTTGTTAAATAAATAAAAAAAGTTTAACATTAAATCAAAATAAAATGAAAAAGAATGTAGGAATGATTGATCGTGTTGTCAGAATCATATTAGCAGTAGGATTAACCGTGTTATATTTTACGGGTATTATCCCTGGAATATTAGGGATAGTATTAATGGCATTTGCTGGGATATTTTTATTAACAAGTCTTATTAAAACTTGTCCTTTATATTCAATTTTTGGAATAAGCACTTGCCCTCTTAAGAAATAAAATACTATTTTTTGTAAAAAAAAACCTTCAAAAGAACCTATCTTTTGAAGGTTTTCTTGTTTAGCAAGATTCTATAGTTTTTTAAAGAATATGAAACAACTCTTCTTTAGTAATAGAAACCACACCAATTTTCTCACAAACAATTCCCCCTGCAGTATTCGAAATAGAAGCAATCGTTTGCATATCCAAACCTTGCGATAACAAAAGAGTAGCAACCGAAATCACCGTATCGCCAGCTCCAGACACATCTGCAATTTGCCTAAGCTCTGCTGGGATAATATAATATTCATTCTCATCACAAATAAAAACGCCAAGTTCAGAAAGAGTAACGAATACATATTTAATGTTCCTATCTTTAATTATTTTTTTAGCATTTTTGAAAATAGCAGTAGTATCGGCTTTTAAAATATCGAGCTTTGCTCCTTCGGTAAATTCCTTAAAATTAGGTTTAAACAGAGTAACATTTGTATACAAATTATAATTCTTCTTTTTGGGATCTACAGTTGTTGGAATCTCAATTTTATTAGCAATACTCGTAATTTCTTGTATCAGATTTTCCGAAATAACACCTTTATCGTAGTCCTCGAAAACAATGGACGAAATGTTTTGTTCTTTAACAATCTGTTGAATTTGATTAATTAATTGCTCTTCAATTTCTGGACTAAGTTGATATGAAATTTCGTCGTCGACTCGTAACAATTGCTGTCCTCCACTAATAACTCTTGTTTTCTTAGTTGTTTTTCTTGTTTTAGATTGAACTAAACCTACTGTTGAAAGCTGATGATTATTCATTAACTCAAAAAACAATTCGCCACCTTCATCTTCTCCAATAACAGAACATATAATTGGGTTAGCACCCATCGATTTTAGATTCAAAGCCACATTTGCCGCACCTCCCAAGCGATTCTCTCTTTTAGTAACCGAAACAATTGGCACAGGAGCTTCTGGAGAGATTCTATTTACATTCCCCCACAAATAGGCGTCTATCATTACATCTCCAATAACAATAACATTTTGATTCTCAATCTTTTTTAAAACTTTAGAAATTTTCACAGCTTAAATATTTTTATCAAAAATAATTATTAATTATACATTTTGTC
>JAMOQL010000258.1 GCA_027064025.1 Bacteroidales bacterium | reverse complement strand
AAATAGAATTGGGGTAACGGCCCTTTGTTTCAACAAAATAACAATACTCCCGCTCGTTAACCAAATTAGTATCAGAATAAATATTTGTCAAACTATAAGCAATAGAATCGTAAGAATCGGATAATGAATTTCTTCTATAAATAATCATGGTATCGTTGACCCAAGGTGTGTTTCTAGTAATATTTAATTCTAATTGATTATCACCAGCAACAATACTTAAAAAGGGTGAAGAAGCGAGTTGAGGGTCACCCAATAAATGCCTGTTTCCTGCCGAATTATTATACATTTCTATAGAATAAGAATAAGCCTTATTTTCTGTATCTAAGTGTTGATCGACATAGTTAGTATCGTTCTTAGATAACGTTGAATCTATCAGAGTTAAGTTTGCTCCCACATAACCTTCGGAACGATAAATTAGATAAACATAAGGTCCTGGAGAAACAAGGGTATCATAGTCCGTATATTTTTTCCAACTCAATATTATTCGGCCTTCGTTCTGACTAGTTGAGTCGACACTTACTTTTGTTATCAGAGGATATCCTAGCTTTAATTGTGCACAAACTTCATCAGAGGCGTAACTTTCTGAACCATCTGCAAACAAAGCCACAATTCTATAACAATATTGATAACCCTGGTGCAAACCTAAACCATCATTATTATCAACATAATTAAGAGTATTATAATTATCGATATGTTTAATCTTAGTATATCCTACATAAGCAGGTATTCCTGTTTCGCAAGCTGATGGGTTCCAACCCGATGGCGATTCTATTCGATAAATATCGTATCCTATTGCATCACTACAAACGGAAGGGTCCCATGATAGATGAATAGAATTAAAACTTGGACTCAATATTAGATTTCTTGGTGCAGGAGCTACAACTGTAATCATCGAACTTTTGTAATCGACAAGATTAGGATTTGTTAAGGTGTCTTTAATTTTAAATACAGCCTGATATGGTGAAATCCTAACCAAAGAACAATCTGTATTCCAATCGAATCGATCTTGAATATGCCCTGGTTGATTGATAATATTGGTCATTGTTGCTTTTGGAATAACCTGAAATGGACCTCCCGAATGATGAGAAACTAGAATATCGTTATCTACATCTGTGGCATCAACAATAAAATTAAGATTCTGACCTGCTTCCACACAATAATCTTGTAAAGGTGTTATTTCTGGCTTAATATTATTACCCGGTTCAACCTCTATCTGCATATCTCGAATAATCTGCCCTATCTTTATATGGTTACGCCATTCTTCTATCAACATAGCTACATTGTATGTCCCTACTTGCGTTGGAGCATCCCAAACCAAATCGCCAGTAATAGCGTTTACATAAAAACTATGTGATGCTGGAGGAAAAGTATAACCCGGAATTTCTTCACCATTTTCTTGTCTACAAATGGTTAATTCATAAGAAATTGAATCGCCTTCGTAATCGAAAGCTCCTGGGTTATGAATAAATGTTTGCCCAACAACAGCTTTATCTAGAGGTGGGTTTAACAAAATGGGAGTAGAATTAAAACCCGCATTCGCATCAATTTTAAGAGTGGTGGCAACCGAAAAAACAACATTAACGGAACCAGGAATATTACTAACCCCATCATTCCTATTAGGATCTTCCATCACGATTTTATAAATACCAGGACCAGGGAAAACATGCCTTGCTCTATAAGTATTTTTTGAATATAAATCGGGCAAATATTCTACCGAGATTCTAGGGATAAGCATTCCTGTATTATCACCCCAAGTTATAGCCAGATAATCTCGAGTTTCGTTAGCTGCCGAGGGTGTATAAGTGTATGTAACTAAGGTTATTTCGTAGGTAACTTCATCAATCTGACGATATGTAATTTCTCCCGCTCTATTATGCGTAGCCTGTGCCACAATAGAATAAACAAGAGACAATATTAATATTATTTTCTTCACTATTTAAAATTAAATTTAAAAACCTGCTTATTATTATCGAAACGTTGAGCTAAATCTTTACCCTTATAATTCATAATAAATAAATTAGTTTGGTCTTGATATAAGTCTGTCATTAAGCTATTAGAAATCTCGATTGTCTTAATTTTTTGAATGGTTCTCTTCATATTAAAATATAACCAAACAGAAGCGTCATTAACTTTTATTCCTGTTAATTCACAGTCCAAAATATCACCTACACCTTTAATATTGAAATGATTGCAAACATACTTAACAACAACAGCTTCAACATCATTTTTCTCGGTATTTTCAGTAAAAGTAATATGTGTATTATTCTGACGATTCAATATTTTAGCAAAATCATCTTTAAATAATTTTATCGAAAAAGCAATAGTTTTATCATCAGACAGATCTAAATTGATTAACGAAATATGAACAGGATGAAATAATTGAATAGCATTAACAGGTTGCCTAACAGCAAAAACAAAAATTAGCCCAATTAAAACAAATTTTATTTTCATAACTAACAAAGTTAATGAAATTATACTCCAAAAGTAAACTTAAATCAATTTTATAATTTTTTAACAGTTCGATAATAATATTTTCTAAAAAGCAAGCCCCTAAATATTTATAATCTTATAACTTTATTAAAAAAATAAAACAGAAATAAAATAAAAATAAATCATGTCTATTTTTCAGATGTATTTAGAATTAGGAATTCAACACATCACCGATTTTAGAGGTTACGATCATATTATATTTTTAACGAGCTTAATGGCATCGTTTCAGTTTTTTCAATGGAAAAAGATTCTTAAACTCGTAACAGCATTTACAATTGGGCACTCCATTTCACTTGCCTTATCAGCTCTAAATATCATACATTTTTCAATTCCTATTATCGAATTCTTAATACCTGTCACCATTCTTTTAACAGCTTCAATAAACCTCATTAACGCCCGTTCAATTCCAGAGAAGTATTACATTTACGAATACCTAACAACCATGATCTTTGGACTGATTCACGGCATGGGATTTTCTGTTCTACTGAGTTCATTATTGGGAATGGAGCAATCTATTATCCTTCCTCTTGCCGCTTTTAATATAGGGTTGGAAATAGGACAAATTATTATTGTGTTTATCATTCTCTGTCTAGCTTATATTTTCACAAAATATTTAAAAATTAAATCTATTCAATGGAAATACGCCTTATCGGCTATTGCTTTACTCACCTCTATTTATTTAATTGTTGATAGATGGCCTTTTTGATTTGCAAAGCTATTCGGTAATATTCGCTAGAAAGTTTACTTTTGCAGAAAAGATAGTACAAATGAGAATCGATATTTTAAGTATCTTACCCGAATTATTAGATAGCCCCTTTAAATATTCAATTATAAAAAGAGCCATCGATAAAGGAATTGCCGAAATTAATATTCATAATATTAGAGATTATTCTACGAATAAACATAAAAAAGTGGACGATTACGCCTACAGTGTTGGTGCAGGAATGGTTATGACCATTCAACCCATTGTAGATTTAATAGACCAACTTAAATCTGAGCGAAAATACGATGCAATCATCTTTACTACTCCCGACGGCACACCTTATCAACAAGCACACGCCAATCAATTTTCGAGTTTCAAAAATATTATTATTCTTTGTGGACACTACAAAGGAATAGACCAACGTATAAGAGATCACTACATTACGCACGAATTTAGTATTGGAGATTACGTTCTTACAGGTGGAGAACTGGCTGCAGCTGTTATTGCAGATAGTATCATCAGACTTATTCCTGGAGCCATGTCCGACGAAACCTCTGCACTTAGCGACTCTTTTCAAGACCATCTTCTATCTCCCCCTGTATATACTCGCCCTGCAGACTATAAAGGTTGGAAAGTCCCCGATATTTTACTTTCTGGAAATGAGAAAAAAATTGATGAATGGAAATTGGAACAATCTTTAGAAAAAACCAAACGAATACGTCCTGATTTATTGGATAAAAAATAGGTTACAAAATTTGTCGAATTTTAATATGAAAATTCTAACCATCCTCATAATCATTTTTCTATTTATTTCTGTTATAGATATTTTTAGTTACCGATCAATTAATTTGGCTTTCAATCAAATATTTACAAAAAATATTTATGCAAGATTAATATTCTTTTCAATTACACTATCAACAGTAATATTATTTGTGATTGCACTGATAAAAGCAAACTCTTCTGGAAATATTTTTGCAATGAATTACCTCTATCCTGTTATAGGAATAATAGTATTATTTTATCTTCCAAAGATAAATATTTCTATTTTCTATGGATTGGACTCATTAAGTTTCTTAATTATCAAAAAACATCTTTTTCTCAATTATATAGGAATTAGCATTTCCGCCCTAACATTTCTACTGGTAGCTCATGGCATTTTTATTAATAAAACAAATTTTCAGGTACGTAAACAAATTATATCTTCCTCAAAAATCCCTACTGCTTTTAATAATCTGAAAATTATTCAGATTTCTGATTTACATATTGGAAGTTTCCATAACGATGTCGAGTCTATCGATAAATTGGTTCAACAAATTAACAAAGAGAATGCCGATTTAATTCTCTTTACAGGTGATATGGTTAGTAATTATGCAGGTGAGATGGATGAATTTATGCCTACTCTAAAAAAACTAAAGGCTAAATATGGTAAATATTCAATTCTTGGTAATCACGATTATGGCGAATATGTAAACTGGAAATCAAAAGAAGAAGAAGAAATAAATCTTCGGTTTCTAATACAAAAGCATCAAGAAATTGGGTTTAATCTTCTTAATAATGAAAACATAACCATAACAATTGAAGGGCAAAGCATCCAACTAATTGGAGTCGAAAACTGGGGCTTACCTCCCTTCCCTCAATTTGGAAATTTAGAGCAAAGCTCTCAACATTTAGACCGCAACAAATTTACAGTCTTACTTTCTCACGACCCTTCACATTGGCGGGCTCAGGTATTAAATTATCCATTTATCGATTTAACCCTTTCGGGACATACTCACGCAATGCAATTTGGCTTTGAATTTGGCTCGTGGCAATGGTCCCCCGTTTCTCTAAAATATCCAGAATGGGGTGGTTTATACCAAAAAGGGAAGCAAATGCTCTACGTAAACAGAGGTACTGGTTTTATTGGTTTCCCTGGCAGAATAGGTATTCGACCAGAAATCACAGAGTTAATATTAAAATCGGAATAATACGAACATTACTAGAAGGTTTCTATTTGTAGAAGTGCAAAAGAAAATGCTAACCCAATTTAATGAATAGCATTTATTTTGATTTCAGAAGATTTCTCTATTTCGCTCTGCTTCAATCGAAATGACAAATATTAATTATTACTTCCTGTTGTCATATAGACCTTGTGGAGATATCTTTTGTTCATTACTACTGAGATTTCTCAACTCCGCTCGAAATGACAAAGCTTACTTTTTACCTTCCAAACTTAATTTGAAATCCTAAGCAGAAAGCAATGAGGTTCCTACCTACGCAAGAATGTTATTTATTATGTCATATCGACCTTATGGAGATATCTAAATCATTGTTACTACTGCGATTTCTCTACTTCGTTCGAAATGACAAAGCCTACTTTTTACCTTCCAAACTTAATTTGAAATCCTAAGCAGAAATCAATAAGGTTCCTGCCTACGCAAGAATGTTATTTATTATGTCATATCGACCTTGTGGAGATATCTAAATCATTGTTACTACTGAGATTTCTCTACTCCGCTCGAAATGACAAACAAATTATCAATTACTATTTGTTAATTATTAATTCATTGGCTAATTCCTTTAAATCTACACCACCAAAATTTCCAGAAGACATTAACAAAAGATTTTTATTTTTAAAAGAAATAGACTTCAATTCTTCTACTATTTTATTAGAATCTGTAAATACTTTTAAATTTGAATTCCCAAAAGCCTTAAACACTTCATCTGCGGTAATAGGCTCTAGTTTTTTATGCTCAACCGTTTTGGGCGAAAAATATACCAAAGCAATATCTGCAGCATCCATTGTTCCTTTATACTGAGGTAAAAAATCCGCCTTTAAGCTAGAAAAAGTATGCAGTTCCATACAAGCAACAAGTTTTCTATCTTCGAATTGAGCTTTTACAGCCTTAGTTGTAGCTTCTAGCTTCGATGGCGAATGTGCAAAATCTAAAAACATCTGCGTATTATCGTTCTTAATCAACGTTTGCAAACGCTTAGCCGCTCCTTTAAACTCAGCAATAGCAGAATAAAAATCATCATCAGAAATCCCTATTTGATTACAAATATTTTTTGCTCCCGAAATATTTTGTAAATTATGTTCTCCAAAAACTTCCAATTCTACCATACCTTGCATGGATTTTATACTTGTTACTCCATTCTTGAGTTTATGCTCATGGGTATTATAAGGAACACATTCTATTCTATCTTTATTTTTATCTGCAATAATTTGTAATTCTTTATCTCCTGCAAAATAAGTTAAGTATCCATTATCATTTATTGTAGAAACAAATTTATCGAACTGCTCTATATACCCTTCCCAAGTTGGAAAAACATTAATATGATCCCAAGCGATACCTGTTAACAAAGCTATCTGTGGTTTATACCACAAAAACTTCGAACGTAAATCAATTGGCGATGATAAATATTCATCGCCTTCCAAAATAATATATTTAGCTTTTTCAGAAAGTCTGACCA
>JAMOQL010000257.1 GCA_027064025.1 Bacteroidales bacterium | reverse complement strand
CATTAATTTTTCCTTTGTACGATATTACAAACTTGGAATCGTTACTCTCTATTTTCCATTGTGTTAATTTCAATCCTTCTTTGGTATTTTCACCGTCTCTATCCATTCCGATATCGGAACCTTGGGCTCGATCTTTTATTTTGATTAATTTTATATTATCGGAAAAACTCGTGGGTACTAGATTTGAATTGAGAAGGAATATTTTTTCTTGTCCCCCTAACAATTCGATAGAATCGATAACCAATATTTCGGACTTAATAGGGTTAATTTTAACCGTTAGATTATGGTTGACGAGTTCCTGTGTTTGTGCAAAGTTGGACTGAAATAATAGAACTAAGACGATGCTTGATAGGATATGTTTCATTTTTTTGTTATTTATGAAATGATTATTTTTTCAAAGTTAGAAATATACAGATTGATTTACAATACCAATTATTGATGATTTTTTGTTATTTTATTTTTAACTTAAACTAAAGGCTCGAACCATGTTGATAGCGAGTACTTGAAATTGAATCTTTACATTTGCATTTCTATTTATACTTTCGATGGTTTGGTTAATCGATGAATACATTAGTTCTATATTGTTCTCGTTAATAAAACTAGAAAATTTTTGAGCAAATTCTTTTTCATTTTCTACCAAGAAAACTAAATTATCTTGTTCTTTGTTCAATAAGAAGTTGTCTCGTAAATAACGAATGCTATACGAAAGAAAGTTTTTTATCTCATTTTTATCGTAACTAATAATTTCGTTGTTTAATTCGATGACTTCTAGCATTTTATTGCTGTATGTTAAGCGCATAAATTGTACAAACCAATTGTGATATCTTTTGTTTTCTTCTGATTGTTGAAGGGCATCTATACTTTTATTCAAGTTGCCTTTTCCATAATTTACCGCAAATTGAACTAAATCTTCTGGTGATGAAAAGTTTTCTGATAAATAATTATTAATATATTGATTCTCGATAGGAGCTATTTTTATTTGTTGAACCCTAGAAAGAATGGTACTCAGCATAAAATCGATATTCTCTGCAATTAGAATAAGAACAGTTTTTTCGGAAGGTTCTTCAAGTGTTTTAAGTAATTTATTAGCAGTCTGTGTATTCATTTTCTCGGGGAGCCAAATTATCATTACTTTATATTCCGATTCGAAAGGTTTAAAATTTAATTTTTTAATCATTTCGGAACTTTCGTCAACATAAATCGAAGAGGCTTTCTTTCCATCACCAATAACGTTATTCCAATGTTGATAAGAAAAATAAGGATTGCTTAGAATTTCATCTCTCCATTGTGGCAGAAAATCATCACTAACAGCAGATTTAGTACCTTCTTTTATTACAGGGAATACATAATGAATATCTGGATGGACCATTTTTTGTGCTTTCTTGCAAGCAGGACATTCTCCGCAAGAATCGTTGCCATGTTTGTTTTCACAAATAATATATTGTGCAAAAGCTAATGCCAGAGCTTTTTTGCCAATCCCTTCTTTGCCATGAAATAATAGAGCGTGGCTTATGCGATTATTGTTAACCATCGATGCTAATTGCTCTTTTATTTTATTTTGACCAAGAATCTCTGAAAATTTCATTTGTATTAGATTTTAATAAGTATTAATTATTTTAGAAGACCATTTAAACTTCTTCCTGTACTTCCGTTGGGTTTTCCAATATTTAACAAAAAAGAAATGGTCGGTGCAATATCTGTAATATTGACATCTTCGCTTATTTCTTGTCGTTTAATTCTCCAACCGTACCATATCAGGGGAATATGTGTGTCGTATACATACGGAGAATTACTCGACGATGTGTAAGTAATGTCTTCTAACCAACCAGGTTTTAAATTTAGCATAACATCGCCAGAGCGTCGTTGGTTAAATGAGTTCTGCATTTTCTCAAAAATACCTTTGTTAAATTCGGAACGCATAAGTGTGGTAGAAGAAACCGCATTAGCTATTCCATCGAATTGTATCATAAAATCGACTACTTTTTGCTGAACCTCTTCTAAGTCTAGCTTAGAATCTTCTATTAATATACGATTCAGATATATTTGCTGATTATAATATAGCTTAACCCAATCTCCTTTCCCGTAACTTGCATTAAGATAGCTTTTTAGAAGTGCTATAGAGTAGATGCTTTTGAAATTTCCTGCAGGAATCTTTCTTTCTTCAAGATATTTTTGAGCATAAGCTACGCCATGATTAGAGGTTAAAATAACTAAGACATTTTGCTTTCCAATTTCTTGTTCTAGAAAATTTAGAAGTTGACTGATTTCTTTGTCTAATCTAAGATAGGTATCTTCTACTTCGACTGATAAAGGCCCAAATCTGTTGCTGATATTTTTTGTAGGCGTATAATTGAGCATGAGAAAATCGGTGTGCGCATCATTACCCAATTTTTCATTTACAATAGTTTGAATAGCAAAATCGGTGGTGTAGGTATTCCCGAAAGGGACTGTATTTAAGATAGAATAATCGGGATAATTACTTTTAATATTGCTGATTTTTGAAATATCGTAGGGGAAAGTATAATTATTGACTCCAAATCCTGTTTCGTATTTTGCAGTATCGGAGCGACTTTTAGAATACCGATTAATATTTAATAGAGTTTCCCAATTTCGGTCTAATAATTTCTTGTAACTCTCATTATTATTAAATTTTTTCACCCACGAAGGAAGACTATCTAAATAGTAAGCACTAGAAATCCACTTTCCTGTTTGTTGATCGAGCCAGTACGATGCATCGGATAAATGTCCGCCACTGATAACTGCAGCTTGAGGATCTAAACCAATACTTATGACTTTAGATTTGTTGTTAACCAGTTTTAATTCGTCACTAATTGTACTGGTGATAAGTTTATTAGGAGCGTGTTGCCCGTATTGACTCGCTGAACCTACTGTTTTGTATTTCTTATTTTTAGTACAATCTACCTTTTTATTGCTCAAACTTTTGTACCATTGGTCGGCTACTATTCCGTGCATAGAGGGTGTTGCTCCTGTATATAACGATGCATACCCAGGTGCCGATTGTGTAAACATATAATTGAGATGGGCATTTTTGTATAGGCTTCCTTCTAAAAGTAACTTTTTAAAACCATCGGTGCCAAACTCGTTGTAGTAACGATCTAAGAAATCGTATCGCATTTGTTCGACAACTATTGTAACAATTAGTTTTGGTTTTTCTGGTGCAATAACTCTACGGACTTGGGCGTCGACAGTGTTAAAGAGAATGGAATTTAGTAATAGACTGATTATCAGTGTTATATATTTCATTTGCTTTTGTGGCTATGTATGTATTGTTTTTGAGTATAAAATAGTTTCTGTTAGAATATTGTGAATTTTTTTTGTGATTTTATTGTCATAACGCCTAGCTTTATAAGCTCCGACCCATTGGATACCATGTATAGCATTGGTTAAAAATATTTCGTCAAATTCTGGAATATCTTTGGGTGTTATTTGTTCGGAAATAATAACTTTTAAATCTGCTTTGGGTAAAATAGATAATAACTTTTGTCTCATTATTCCGTGTATACAACCAGAGTTGTCGCTAGAAGTATAAACTGTTTCATCTTTAATAAAAAAGGCATTAGAGCTGATGCTTTCTATTAAATTATCGTCGGAATTCATAAGTAGGCAATCATCGAATTGGTATTTCTGTTTGTAAATAGAAGCTAAAATTGAAACACGAGTATTTAATGATTTATAAAAAAATGAAGCTCCTTTAGGTTTTTTAAGAGAACTGTAAATACCAATTTTCAAACCCTTGCGATTAAGGGGGTATTTATCGTCTTCGAGAGCCCAACTTTCTATTAAGTAACTTGCCGAGTTTGTTTCGGGTTCATATAAACCTGCTCCGTTTCTGAAGATTGAGAAACGAACTCTAGCACCTTTAAAATAGTGATTGGCATTAATTAAATGTACTATTTCTTTATGTAATAATTGAGCGTGTAGAAGAATGTTAGATTCTAATTTTAACAGGCTCATGGTTTTTTTTATTCTGTCTAGGTGTTGTTCGAAAAGTTGAATTTCTCCAAAAGCATAATGCATGGTTTCGAAGAATCCATCTCCGTATCTAAAAGCTCGATTATTGGCATCGAAAAGGAGCTCTTCTTCTTTTAAGAAGCGCCCGTTTAAGCAAACAAATTTCGATGTGATAGGCATGGTTAGTTGTGGGAATTAATAGTTAATAATGGATTTGCAGATTGTTAATATACTTTCGTTTTTGTTGATTTTGAAACAAGTTAATCCTGCATTCTTACCTGCTTCAATATCTCTATCTCCATCTCCAATAAGGAAAGATTTTTGTATATCAATATCGAAACGAGCAATGGCTTTTTCGATATTTCCGCTATTGGGTTTTCTGCAAATACAGTTTTCTACACTGTCGTGATGTGGGCAATAATATACTTCTGATATTTTTATGTTTTTTTTGCTAAGTTCGTCAATCATGTACTGATGAAGAAGATCTACGTCTTGTTTTGAATATTTTCCTTTTGCAATGCCTCCTTGATTGGTTATGATGATAAGAATAAAATTGTTATTATTAAGCAAGTTTAAAGATTCGAAAATATCGTCATTAAAAAAGAAATCTTCTTTTTTGTAGGTGTAATATAAATCACCATTATTGATAACTCCATCTCTATCTAAAAATACAGCTTTAGTCATATTTGGATTAATTTATTAGATTATGGATGAAAATTTGAAATAATTCAGGTTTCAGTATAATTGGAAATATTAACCCGAAAATAGCTCCCCAGAGATGAGCATCGTGACCAATATTATCATAACTTTTTTTACCCATATAATATGAATATCCCAAATAAATAAGAGCAAAAAGAATACCTGGAATCGGAATAATTCCATATAGGCCAATTTTATGCCAAGGGTCGAAGAAGATACTTGCAAAAACGACTGCCGATACCGCTCCAGAGGCTCCAATTGCATTGTAATTTGGATTGTTTTTATTTTTAATAATAGAGTAAATGCTAGAAATAATTACAGCAAATATATATAGCAAAAGAAAAACTACAGAAGCTATATCTCCAAAATAATATTTAAAATAGTTTAATAGACCTTCTCCAAAAGAAAAGAAAACAATCATATTAATAATTAAGTGTGCCCAATCTGCGTGTAATAGTGCGTGGGTAAGTATTCTGTGGTATTCTTTATGGTGAATAATCTTGAATGGGTTAAGCTGAAGTTTATAAAATAAGTCTTCTTTTCGAAAACCTATAATAGACACTATAATCGTGACGATACTAATGACTGTAACTATACTCATTTTTATTAATGTAAAATTTTGAATATCATTTCTTTAAGTAGACTGTCAGCATTTCCACCAACAAAATCAACCCCCTTCGATTTTAAATCGTAATCTCGAAGAATTTCTATTATTTGTACCGTTTTACGAATATTAAAGTTTCTGGATACGGTGATGTATTCTCCTGCGAAAAAAGGATTAATCCCTAAGGTAGAAGCAATGGATTGTTTCGATTTGTCTTTTAAATAATGTAGCTTAAATACATTTTGGAAATATTTAAATAAGGAAGGAATAACCTCATTAATAGAGTGTTTAGGGTTGCTTTCAAAATAATTGGCTATACGATTGGCTTTTAGGATATCCATTTTACCTATTGCGTTTTGCAACTCGAAAATATTAAAGTCCTTACTGTAACCAATGTTCTTTTCTATGTGTTCTGGAGTAATTGTTGCTTGTTCTTTGGGGAGTGTAATTAATAACTTATCAATCTCGTTAAAAAGCTTACTTAAATCATTACCAACAAATTCTACTAGTAAATGGCTGCTTTTAATATCAATTTTCTTACCTTTCTCTTCAACTAATTTGGCGATTAGAGAAGGAACTTGATTTTCGTACAGTTGCTTCGATTCAAATACTAAACCTGTTTTGACCAGTTCTTTAACAAAGGCTTTACGCTTGTCTACAGATTTTTCTTTGTGCGAAATTACTAAGATAGTAGTTGGAACAGGATTTTTTGCATAATGTTTGAGCTCCTCGATTCGTTTTAAGTATTGTGCTTCTTTTACTATAATAACTTGATAAGGAGCCATCATTGGAAACCGTTTACACATATTGATAAGCTCAGTTATTTCAGTATCTTTTCCGTATACGACGGTTTGGTTGAATGCCTTTTCATCCGTTGTTAAAATATTTTCGAGCGCGTTGATAATTTGGTCAATAAAATATCCCTCGTTACCGTGTAAAAGATAAATTGATTTTAGTCTTTTGGCTTGTATATCTTTGATTATCTGCTTATAATCCATCCCTAAAAATTTTCCTAAAATTAATGAATAGAAATGGCTCAAACAATTATACTACGGCTTATTTTTAAAAGTATTTAACAAATCGTATTCTCTTATAGAAAATAGAAGTGCATTTTGTAACTTTGCTTTTAAATTATTAAATTATTTAGGTATGAAGAACAAAATTTTGTTAATGTTATTGGTTATTTATTCAAGTTTATCTTTTGCTCAAGAATGTAATTCTTATTTTCCTCAAGAGAAAGGTAAGATATTCGAATACAAAGATTTGAATAAAAAGGGGAAAGAAACAGGTCGGATGACTAGAAAAGTTGTTGATAGGAAAATTCGAGGTACGGTATTATCGGTTGAAATTGAGGAAACTCATATTCCTAAAAAAGGGAATTCTACAAGTGTTAAATA
>JAMOQL010000256.1 GCA_027064025.1 Bacteroidales bacterium | reverse complement strand
ACAAAAAAAATCCCGATTTGAATTTCAAATCGGGATTTTTAATAAAATATTTTTACTAGTAGATTGATGTACCATTATATGTTAAGTTTTGGTATACAACATCTTTTTGAACAAAAGAAACAGCAGGATTGTTAGATGTCCAATGTTTTGTGATAGTTGTATCGTGCTTAACAACAGGATTTCCTGAATAAATATCTTGTGTAAAGTCTAATTCTAAATCAACACCTTTTAGCATTGTGGAGTTAACTACTTTAGCTCCAGCATCTACTGTAAAAGAATACATTCCATTAGCATCAACAGTTGCATAATATTCTTTATCGGGATAATTAACACCATTAGATGGATCTTGAACTAAATCATTAGCATCTATTTTTAACATAAGTTTAGTTCCTTCTGGTGCAAATTGCTTATCTGCTGCAACGTCTAAATCTCCGTTTGTATCAGTTGTCGCATCGTACATTAAATATACATATCCTTTTACTGTTGCAGTTCCAATAGGATTCGATGGAGTTGTTTCTGCATCGTCTTTAGTACAACTAGTGAAAATAGTACTAGCGATAAATAATCCTGTAATCAAAATTGACAATTTTTTCATGTTTTATAGTCTTTTAGATATTAAATTGATTAATTGTTTCGTCAAATATAACAATAATTTATTGAATCTTATTTTATAATCATATTTTTTAAGCTTTTCCGTGGCAATTTTTATATTTTTTCCCACTACCACAAGGGCAAGGTTCGTTTCGTCCTACTTTTTTTTCTACTCGGACAGGTTGAGCTTTTTTGGGTGTTTTAGAGGCTGTTTTTTCTTCACGACCTGTTTCTAAATTACTGAGGTCAAGACGAGCAGGAGCAATGTTAGCTTGCACTTGTTGTGCTTCTTTCAAAAAGATATGAGCCTTCATTAAGCTTGAAATAACATCTTTATTAAGTTTTTCAACTACTTTTTTAAATAATTCGAAAGATTCAAATTTATAAATTAATAATGGATCTTTTTGTTCATAAGAAGCATTCTGTACGGATTGTTTTAAATCGTCCATTTCTCGAAGATGTTCTTTCCAAATATCATCGATAGAAGCAAGCATAATAATTTTCTCGAAGGACTTAATAACTTCTTTTCCTTCAGTTTTATAAGATTCCTCCATGTTAGTAGTTACTTGAAAGACTCTAGTGCCATCACTAACAGGAACAACAATATTCTCGTAACCAGATTGGTTTTCGTAAACATCTTTGATAACTGGCCATGCTTGTTTTGAAATCGCCTCTGTTTTGCGTTTATATAGATCAAGAGCTAAATCGTAAATCTTATCTAGAAGGTTTTCTGTAGAAATTGCTTTATATTCTACGGCATCGATTGGAGATTCTAAAGATAAAGAACGAATGAGTTCTAATTCGAATTCTTTAAATTCAACTATTCCATGGTTTTCTTCAACAACGGTTTCACAAACATCGAAAAGCATATTGGCAATATCGACACCAATCCGCTCTCCAATAAGAGCATGTCGACGTTTTTTGTATATAACTTCTCTTTGTGCATTCATAACATCGTCATATTCTAACAATCGTTTACGAATTCCAAAGTTATTTTCTTCAACTTTTTTCTGTGCTCTTTCAATAGATTTAGAAATCATGGAATGCTGAATAACTTCGCCTTCTTCAAGACCGAGTCTATCCATCATTTTAGCAATCCTATCAGAGCCAAACAATCGCATTAAATCGTCTTCTAAAGATACAAAGAATTCTGAAGATCCTGGATCTCCTTGACGTCCAGCACGTCCTCTCAACTGTCTGTCGACACGTCTAGATTCATGGCGTTCTGTACCGATAATTGCAAGTCCCCCAGCGGCTTTTACTTCATCCGATAATTTAATATCGGTACCACGACCAGCCATATTTGTCGCAATAGTAACGGCAGCTGTTTTTCCTGCTTCAGCAACAATTTCGGCTTCTCTTCCGTGTAGTTTGGCGTTCAGAACATTGTGTTTAACACCACGAATTTTTAACATTCGACTTAAAAGTTCAGATATTTCGACAGTAGTTGTACCAACTAATACAGGTCTGCCTTTTTGGGTCATTTCTACAATTAACTCAATAACAGCATTGTATTTTTCTCTCTTGGTTTTGTAAATTAAATCTTCTTTATCGAATCTGACGATAGGTCTATTTGTAGGGATTACGACCACATCCAATTCGTATATATTCCATAACTCCCCAGCTTCTGTTTCTGCAGTTCCTGTCATACCAGAAAGCTTGTGATACATTCTGAAATAATTCTGTAGTGTAACGGTTGCATAGGTCTGGGTAGCGGCTTCAATTTTAACGTTTTCTTTGGCCTCAATGGCTTGATGTAATCCGTCGGAATATCTACGCCCGTCCATAATTCGACCTGTTTGTTCATCGACAATCTTAACTTTATTGTCCATAACTACATATTCAACTTCTTTCTCGAATAGGGAGTAGGCTTTTAGTAATTGATTGACCGTGTGCACTCGCTCAGTTTTAACGGAATAGTCAGAAAGCATTTCGTCTTTCATTTTTAACTTTTCTTCAGGACTGGCTCCCGATTTCTCAATTTCGGCAATGTTATCTCCAATATGAGGTAAAATAAAGAAATCCGAATCTTCTCCAGATGCAGTAATTAAGTCGATTCCTTTATCGGTTAATTCAATGGAATTATTTTTCTCGTCAATAACAAAATATAGCTCATCTGTAACCAAAGGCATTTCTTTGCTATTGTTTTGCATATATAAATTTTCAGTTTTTAATAGAAGAGCTTTCATGCCTTCTTCACTTAAAAATTTAATTAATGCTTTGTTTTTTGGGTAACCTTTAAATGTTCTTAATAAAAGTTTTCCTCCATCTTTTTCGTTACCTTCTTTAATTAATTTTTTAGCATGAATAAGTACATCAGATGTTAAATCTCTTTGAGATTTAATTAGATTTTCGATTCTAGGTTTTAGCTCATCAAATTGGTGAAGTTCTCCTTTTGGAGTGGGACCTGAAATAATTAAAGGTGTTCTGGCATCATCAATTAATACAGAGTCAACCTCGTCTACAATAGCATAGTTGTGTTTGCGTTGAACTAAATCGTCAGGGCTAAGAGCCATGTTATCACGAAGGTAATCGAAACCAAATTCGTTATTTGTTCCGTATGTAATGTCTGCATTATAGGCTTTTCGTCGGGCATCGGAATTGGGCTGATGATTGTCGATACAGTCAATGGTTAAGCCATGAAATTCGTATAAAGTACCCATCCACTCTGCATCACGTTTGGCTAAGTAATCGTTTACGGTAACCAAATGTACACCACGCTTAGTTAAGGCATTTAAGAACACGGGTAGGGTGGCTACCAATGTTTTTCCTTCACCGGTTGCCATTTCTGCAATCTTTCCCTGATGTAAAATAATACCTCCAATAAGCTGCACATCGTAATGAATCATATCCCATTTAATGTCGTTACCTCCAGCTTTCCATGTCGAATGCCAAAGTGCTTTTTCTCCATTTATTTCGATTGAGTCTCGTTTAGCAGCTATATTTTTATCAAAATCGTTAGCTAAAACTTCTACATATTCATTTTCTGTAAATCTACGAGCGGTTTCTTTTACTATAGAAAAAGCGGTGGGTAATATTTGATTTAGAACATCTTCGAGTTTGTCGTCTATTTTTTCTTCTATTTTGTCTATTTTTTTATAAATATCTTCTCGAGAATCAATATCAATATTTTGCTCTATTATACTGTTTCGCAAAGCTGAAATTTCATCGTTGTCAGACTTTATGAATTCTTGAATTGTATTTTGTAGTTCAAGAGTTTTGGCACGAAGGTCATCGTTACTTAATCCTTTAATATTTTCATATTCTTTATGGATAGCATTAAGTATAGGTTGAACTTCTTTGACATCTCTATCAGATTTGTTGCCGACAAATTTTCCTATGATTTTGTTTAGTATACTCATGTTTTTATTAGATTCTTTTTTAGAAAGACAAATGTAAAAAAATGTTATGATTAATGCTTATAAATATAGATATATTAACTGTTCAGTAATACTTTTATTTATTGTTTAGAATGGATGTTCCCAAAGAAAAAAAAGAGACTAGCCTTATTGACCAATCTCATTTTTATGATTATGAATTTATGTTTTATTAATGGGTAGGAGCTGCTGGCATTTTTAGTTTATCGCCTGTCTCTCTTGCAATCTTTTTGTACCATTCTTCGCCATATCCTGGTTGATCTAATTGGGGAGTAACAAATTTATAACCTTCTTTTGAATTAGATTTTACTTTAATATTTCCATCGGAGTATTTTACAAATAATTGATGGTAAAATGTATTCCATTCTTTAACAACTCGGTTAGCTTGTTTTATAGAATAATTTGTTAGATATTCTACAGCTTTTTCTGGAGATTCTTTGTAAAGTTTTTGGGCTTCTGCATCTATTTTTGCAGTGTTAGCAATAAATTGATCTTCGTAAGCCATTCTTTTAGCTTCTATTTCTGGGTGGATTAAACTATAACGAGTGTATGCCCAATTAGACATCTGATTGAATATCCAGAAAGCTGAATTGTCTGACCATGTTGTTATATTTCCGTTTCCAACTTTATAACTTTCAGGAATTTTAGTCATTACAGTGTACATTGGAATATAAACAGTACTTGCAGCATCGTCAACACCAAACCAGTTAATGGCTCCAATATTTTGAACGGAAGATCGAAGTTGTGCAATAAAAGAAAATCCTGTTTGCTGAGTTGCTGTCGCTCTTTCGTTAATATATTCTTGTTCTCCAACTTTCCATGTAAGAGGTCTCCATCGGTAAGGGCAACCAAAAGCGCCTGCTCCCATATCTTTTGTCATATCTAAGTCGGTACCTTCTAGGTGGTTAGCCATAAAATGCATCATATCTTTTACAGATACTTTACGGTCTGGTTTAATCCATAAAGGCATTCTGTTTGTAGCATAATGGTCTTTATTGTCGTGACCATTGGCTAAGTTATCGCCATGTTTAATATCTCCTTTGCAGTAGTCCCAGTATTGGCTCATACCATCTTTTACATCGTTAAATGCAGTCCATACACGGATTTCGCAAAAACGAGCACCACTAAAATCTACTGGAGCATAGGTGTCAGAAAAGCTAAAATCTTCATCTTTCCCGGTGAAATATCCTTTTTTACGGGCGAAAGTAATTACATCGTCAGAATATACATTCTCAATGTTTGTATTAAAAATCTTTTTGATGTTTTTAAAAGAGATGGTGTTTTTTCCTTTTAAAGGGAAGTTGGTTATTCTAGCTTGATTGGCATGTCCAGAAATATATCCGTCAGGAATTTTCCGAGCTACCCAAACAGCACCTTTTTCACCTTGTCCTTTTCCTATGATTTCGAGAATCCAAGCTTCGTTAGGGTCTGCAATAGAGAATGATTCTCCTTCGCTATAATAACCATATTCAGACATTAGTTCTGTAATAATTTTTATGGCTTCTCTTGCTGTTTTTGATCGTTGAAGTCCAATATAGATAAGACTTCCGTAATCCATTATTGCACCATCTTGATGATGTAATTCTTTTCTTCCTCCATAGGTTGTTTCGCCAATTGCTACTTGATATTCGTTTACATTTCCAACAACATTGTAGGTTTCGGGGGCTTGTTTAATTTTTCCTAAAAATTTACCGGTATCCCATTCGTAAACATCTAACATCGATCCTGCAGGCCATTTTTGTGCTGGCCAATGGTATAATTCGCCATATAGAACATGCGAGTCGGCAGCGTAGGAAATCATGGTGGAGCCATCTTTTGATGCTCCTTTGGTTACTAGATAATTGGTGCAAGCTATAGTAGGATATGCAAGTGCAACCATCAATAATAGACTTAAAATTTTCTTCATTGTTTGTAAATTATTTAGCTGTATTTTTCTGTTGATATTATCAAAGACTTTAAGCTAAGTTTGTAATAATAATTAATTAATAAGCTCTAAAAGTAACTAAATTAGTTCGAAATATCATAAAAAAAAATCCATTAACTTTTAGAGAGAATAGATTTTGAATTATTTATATAGATATAATATTAATAGTTTTTAGATAATCTTACGCCTGCAATATGTTTGGCTAAGCGCATTACTTGTCTTGAATATCCATATTCGTTATCATACCATACATATAGTACAATATTTTTTCCATCTGCTGAAACTAAAGTTGCTTTACTGTCTACAACTGCTGGTGTAGGTTTTCCAACAATATCGGAAGATACTAGCTCAGAGGAATAGGAGTATTCAATTTCGTTAACTAAATCTCCTCTAAGCGAGGCGTCTTCTATGGATTTATTTATTTCTTCTATACTAACTTCTTTTTTTAGAGTTAACATTAGAATAGCTAATGAAGCATTTGGGGTAGGAATTCGAACAGCATTAGCTGTAAGTTTCCCTTTTAATGTTGGAATTACTTTGGCCGCAGCTTTACTTGCTCCGGTTTCTGTTAATACCATATTTATAGGTGCAGACCGTCCACGTCTTGTTTTTTTATGAAAATTGTCTAATAAATTTTGGTCGTTGGTATAAGAGTGAATGGTTTCTAAATGACCTTTTTCTATTTTGAAATTGCTTTCAATAACTGAAAGAGGTGGAACAATTGCGTTGGTGGTACAAGATGCAGCAGAGAATATTTGATGTTCGTCTCTATTAAATTCA
>JAMOQL010000255.1 GCA_027064025.1 Bacteroidales bacterium | reverse complement strand
TTATTGGACCCAATGAAGAGTTAGCGCTAACTAGTGCTATCAATATTAAAGAATCCAAAGGCGGTAGCATAACAGCTATTACTGTTGGTGAGGCTGAAGTAGAGCCTACACTTCGAAAAGCTCTTGCAATGGGAGCAGATGATGCTATCCGTGTCAACATCAACCCAACAGATGCGTTAAACGTAGCTACACAAATTGCAGAAGTCGTTAAAAAAAATGAGTTTGACGTCATTATTACAGGTAGAGAATCTATCGATTACAATGGTGGTCAAATTGGCGAGATGCTTGCTGAATTATTAAATATCCCATCTGTATCTGGTGTAAATGGATTAGAATTGGAAGAGGGAAGAGCCATTTTACAAAGAGAAATTGATGGTGGATTCGAGAAAATAGAATGTGAATTTCCACTAGTGCTTTCTGGCCAAAAAGGAATTGCAGCAGAGCCAAAAATTCCTGCTATGAGAGGAATTATGATGGCTCGAAGAAAACCATTAAATATTGTAGAAGCAATTTCTATCGAAAATGCGACTGAAGTTTTAGAACATAGTTTACCTGAAGCAAAAGCAGCCTGTACCATGGTCGACCCTGATAATGTAGCCGAGTTAGTTCGCTTACTTCACGAAGAAGCAAAAGTTATTTAATCCTAATTTATTAATCATAAAAACAAAAAAATGTCAGTTTTAGTATATACAGAAAATTGGGATGGTCAATTAAAAAAACTTAGTTTCGAATTGATTTCATACGCCCAAACAATCGCAACACAATTATCGACAAGCGTAACAGCACTTTCAATAGGTGAAGTTACAGACCATGAATTGTCAAAACTATTTACCTATGGTACCGATAAAATATTAAACCTTAAATCTGAAGACTATAAAGAATTTAATCCTCAACATTATTCCAATGCTATTTTCGAAGCAGCAAAGTCTGAACAAGCTAATGTTGTGATTTTCGCAAATAACATTAGATCAAGAGCTATCGCCCCAAGGGTCAGCATTAAATTAGACGCAGGTTTTGTCTCAGGATGTGTTGCCGCACCAGAATCTACAGAACCGTTTATTGTTACCAAAAAAGCCTATTCAGGAAAAGCATTTGCAAGAGTCCAGGTCAACAAAAGCAACAAAGTTTTAAGCTTAAACCAAAATGCTTTTGGAATTAAAGAAAATACTAAACCTGTTAATATCGAAGTTTTCGATTGCAACATTGAACCTTCTAAATCTAAAGTTATTGAAGTTAAAAAGAATTCAGGCAAGATGTCTGTTTTAGATGCTGAAATTCTTGTATCGGGAGGTAGAGGACTAAAAAATCCGGAAAACTTTAATTTATTAGAAAACGCAAGCGAAATACTTGGGCCTACGGCTACGGTTGCTTGTACCAAGCCCGTTGCAGACCTAGAATGGAGACCTCATTCGGAACACGTTGGTCAAACAGGAAAAGTTGTGGCTCCAAATTTATATTTTGCAGTAGGAATTTCTGGAGCAATTCAACATTTAGCAGGAATTACCTCTTCTAAAATTATTGTTTCTATAAATACTGATAAAGATGCTCCTATGTTCGAAGCCTCAGACTACGGTATAATTGGTGACGCAATGGAAGTAATGCCTAAATTAAATGAAGCATTAAAAACATTTAAAGAAAACGCTTAAACAATAATAAAAACACCATTAAAAGCTCATTGAAACAAATTCAATGAGCTATTCTATTTTAAATAAAGTAAGTTTATTTTATTAAGTTACGATAAATTTATACATTTGCAGGCTTAAACTTTGTAAATTAGAATCGATTGGAAGAGTATTTGATAACATATAAAACCATTGAATACGGTGAGCACACTTTCAAATTCGATATAAGAGATTCGTTCTTTGAGAAATATGATAATGCAGATATTTTAAGTGCAAACCTTAAAGTATTGGTATTATTAAATAAGAAAAAAACTCATATAGAGATTAATTTTGATATAAACGGAATAGTTTCCTTAGCATGTGACAGATGTTTAGAAGCATTTGACAATACAATTAAGATTAACCAATCTATTTACATTCAGTTTGGAGACGAAGGAGAAGATACCGATGAAAATCTATATTTTTTACCCGAATCCGAATATGAAATTGATTTATCAAAGTTTATTAACGAGCTAATTGTAGTGAATCTTCCAATGCGTAGAGTTCACCCAGAAGACAAAAATGGAAACCCAACTTGTCCGAACAATATGCTCGAATATATTAAGAATATTAAGAATGAGGGGTCAATAGACCCAAGGTGGAATGAATTAAATAAATTAAGAGATGGCACATCCTAAAAGAAAAACGTCAAAACAAAGAAAAAACAAAAGAAGAACACATTATAAAGCTGCTTTTCCAACGCTAGCTAAATGTTCTAATTGCGGTGCAACTCACCGTTATCACACTGTATGTCCTGAATGTGGACACTACCGAGGTAAACTAGCGATTGAAAAAGAAGCTGCTTTATAAGTAAAGTATTATAAGTTTTTGTAAATTAAGCCGGTTTTTAATCGGCTTAAATTATTTTTTGATATGAGAAAAATTGGAATAGATATTATGGGAGGAGATAATGCTCCAGAAGCCACAACTCTTGGGGCTATAGATGCATTAAAATCTTTACCAGATGATATGTCTTTGGTACTAATTGGTGACCAAAAAGCAATAACTGAAATTCTTGTTAGAGAACATCAGAATCTCGATGATTTTGAAATTGTTCCATCAACAGAAGTTATTACAATGCGTGACCATCCTGCAAAAGCATTTGTAAAAAAGCCAAATTCAAGCATCGCAATCGGGTTTAAACTTCTCATGACAAAAAAGATTGACGGATTTGCTAGTGCAGGAAATACCGGTGCAATGTTAGCGGGATCTATGTATACCGTAAAACAGGTTCCTGGAATTATTAGACCTTGCTTGATAGGCCCAATACCTAGACCAAATGGAAGTTTTGGAATTATGCTAGATGTTGGTCTTAATCCCGATTGCAAACCCGACATACTCTATCAATATGCTATTTTAGGTGACTTATATTCTAAACATATATATAAAGTTGACAAGCCTAATGTTGCATTACTTAATTTAGGATCAGAAGAAGGAAAAGGTAGCCTTTTAACTAAAGCTACTCACGAATTAATGAAAGACTCTACTGATTTTAATTTTGTAGGTAACATTGAGGGAAATGATATTTTTAATCCAGATAAATCAGATGTTATTATTACCGATGGTTTCACTGGAAATGTTGTTCTAAAACTAACAGAATCTTACTTTGATATCTTCAAATCTAGAAAAATTGAAGACGAATTTATCAATAGATTTAATCCACACGAATACGGTGGTACTCCTGTTTTAGGAGTTAATGCGCCTGTAATTGTTGGACATGGGGCATCTAATGCACATGCTATAGAAAATATGATATTACACACTAAAAGTGTGATTGAGGCTGAATTAACAGAAAAAATAAAAGAAGCATTCAACTAATGAATAAAATAAACGCTGTAATTACCGGAATTCAAGGCTATTTGCCAGAATACGTTTTATCGAATGAGGAGTTGTCTACTATGGTAGATACTTCCGATGAATGGATTATGACCCGAATTGGTATTAAAACCCGTCATATTCTTAAAGGTGAAGGCAAAGGAACCTCTGACATGGCCACAGAAGCTGTAAAAGGTTTACTTAAAAAAACGAATACCAAACCTGAAGAAATAGACTTAATTATTTGTGCAACAGTTACTCCAGATATGCAGTTCCCTGCAACAGCAAATATTATTGCTGACAAATGTGATATTCGAAATGCTTTCAATTTTGATATTAATGCAGCGTGTTCAGGATTCTTATATTCTTTAGTAACAGCATCTAAATATGTTCAATCTGGCGGATATAAAAAAGTAATTGTTGTTGGAGCAGATAAAATGTCTTCAATAGTAGATTACACAGACCGATCAGTTGCTCCAATTTTCGGAGATGGTGCTGGTGCCGTAATGCTAGAACCAACCACTGAAAATTTAGGAATTATTGATTCTATACTTCAATCAGACGGAGTAGGAAGAGTTCATTTACACCAAAAAGCTGGAGGCTCTGTTAAACCAGCTAGTCACGAAACAGTAGACGCTAGAGAGCATTACATATACCAAGAAGGGCAACCTGTATTTAAATGGGCTGTTAGTAAAATGGCTGATGTTTCTGTTGCCATGATGGAGCGTCATAATATCCAACCAAAAGATTTGGCATGGCTTGTCCCTCATCAAGCTAATATGCGCATTATTGAAGCAACAGCTAAAAGAATGGGTATCGATAAAGAGCAAGTAATGATTAATATCCAAAAATATGGAAACACAACTAGTGGAACACTTCCTCTTTGTTTATGGGATTATGAAAGTCAATTAAAGAAAGGAGATAATATCATCTTATCAGCCTTTGGAGGCGGATTTACTTGGGGCTCTATTTATATTAAATGGGGATACGATCCTAAATAAAAATGAATATTAATTAAAAAATATAGCTATGAATTATCATGAACTTCAAGATTTTATCAAAGCAGTAGCTAAATCTGGTGCTACTGAAGTAAAAATCGATAGTGAAGATTTAAAGATTACAATTAAAGCACCTGGTAAAGGAAAAACAACAGAGACAATTGTACAACAAATTCCTGTTGCAACACAAATGCCACAAGCAATGACTTTGCAAGCACCAGTTGCCGCTCCAGCGGCTGCTCCTGTGGCTCCTGCTGCTGTAGCTCCTGAAGTCCCTGCCACAAAAGTAGATGAAAACGCAAATCTAATTACAATTAAAGCACCAATGGTTGGAACTTTCTACAGAAAAGCAGCTCCAGAAAAGCCTGTTTTTGTTAATGTAGATGACAATATCGAACCTGGAAAAGTGATTTGCATATTAGAGGCTATGAAACTTTTCAATGAAATTGAAGCCGAAATTTCTGGTAAAATAGTAAAAGTATTAGTAGACGATGCTACACCTGTAGAATATGATCAACCATTATTCTTAGTTGATCCATCGTAAGCTTAAATAATATTTGAACGAGTTCTTTGATTTTATTCATAGACTCGTTTTTTTTAATTGTACCTAATACGAATATTATGTTTAAAAAAATACTAATTGCCAATAGAGGCGAAATAGCTCTACGAATAATCCGTACTTGTAAAGAGATGGGGATTAAAACAGTTGCTGTATATTCTACTGCCGATAAAGATAGTCTACATGTTCGATTTGCAGACGAAGCTGTATGTATTGGACCTCCTCCTAGCAATCAATCCTATTTACAAATTCCAGCCATAATTTCTGCTGCTGAAATAACTAATGCTGATGCTATTCATCCAGGATATGGTTTCCTTGCAGAAAATTCTAAATTTTCAAGAATTTGCAAAGAACACGATATTAAATTTATTGGACCAGAAGGTGATATGATAGACCGAATGGGGGATAAAGCAACTGCAAAATCTACCATGACAAAAGCAAAGGTTCCATGTATACCTGGTTCCGAAGGTCTAGTTGATACAGTCCCACAGGCTAAAAAATTAGCTAAAAAAATGGGATATCCAGTTATTCTAAAAGCTACTGCTGGTGGTGGTGGAAAAGGAATGCGTGAGGTTTGGAAAGAAGAAGATCTTGAAGATGCCTGGGACTCTGCAAAAGCAGAATCTAAAGCAGCATTCGACAACGACGGTTTATATTTAGAAAAATTTGTGGTTAACCCCCGACATATCGAGATTCAAATTATCGGTGACCAATTTGGTAATGCGGCACATTTATCAGAAAGAGATTGCTCAATCCAGAGAAGACACCAAAAACTAATGGAAGAAACGCCTTCTCCATTTATGACAGATGAATTACGCAAGAAAATGGGTATCGCAGCAGTTAAAGCGGCCACTTCAATCAATTACGAAGGTGTTGGCACAGTCGAATTCTTAGTTGATGCAGATAGAAATTTCTATTTTATGGAAATGAATACACGTATTCAAGTGGAACATCCAATTACTGAAGAAGTTATTAATTTTGACTTAGTACGTGAGCAAATAAAAGTAGCTGCAGGAATTAAGATTTCTGGTAAAAATTATTTCCCTCAGATGCACGCTATTGAATGCCGAATAAATGCAGAGGATCCTTATAAAAACTTTATGCCTTCGGCAGGAAAAATTACAGAATTACATAAACCAGGAGGACATGGAATCCGTGTAGATACTCATGTATATGCAGGTTATACCATTCCCCCAAATTATGATTCTATGATAGCAAAATTAATTGCTATTGCTCAGACTCGAGAAGAAGCTATTGCCAAGATGAAACGAGCACTTAAAGAGTTTGTTGTTGAGGGCCCAGGAATTAAAACAACCATCCCATTCCATAAACAAATGATGCGTGAAGAAGCTTTTGTAAAAGGCGATTACACCACTAATTTTATGGATACTTTCGAGATGGAAGCAAAGAAATAAATTTGTTAATAATATTATTTAGAGCCAGCTCTTTTAGAGTTGGCTTTTTTTAATACCTCACTAATTATCCATATCTTATAAATGATAATAAGCAAGTTTAAATATCTATTTAGTTAAACCTTAAGATGGACTATGCCCGTTCGGAATTGGGGTATTATTTTAAATCAATCTATGACTATATTTTCAAATAGACTGAGTATTTTAGTTATCGAACCAGTAGATTTTTAGTTTACACAGTTTTCTGGATAGTATCCAAGAAAAATTTAATCT
>JAMOQL010000254.1 GCA_027064025.1 Bacteroidales bacterium | reverse complement strand
CCTCAGAAATAATCATGTCCTGAGTTTCGCGCGCCTCTTTTAATAATGCATCACGTTCGTTTCTGGCTTCAGCTAAAATTTGTTCATTATCTGATTTCAGTTTTGCCATTTGCAATTTTGCATCGGCGGCAGCTTTAAGGGCATTTTCGATAGAATCTTCTCTTTCCTTAAGGGTGCTTAAAATTGGCTTCCACGCAAATTTCTTAAGCAAAAACATTACGGTTGTGAATGTTAGCAACATCCAAAAAATCAAACCTATACCTGGAGTTATTAATCCCATATTTCTTTAGTTGAAAGGTTGTAAAGTTGAAAAGGTTCCTCCTCTTCTTTATATTAACCTATATTAAATTTTAAAAATCTCTTTTTTAAAAACTTGCAGCAGTGCCAACCGCATCGAGCCGCAAGTTTGTTTTTTGTTACTTTAATCGTAATCAAAGAACCAAATGGCTCTTACATGAAAACAATTAAAAGAGTAACTACAATCGCAAAGAAGGCAACACCCTCTACAAGCGCAGCAGCGATAATCATATTAGAACGAATATCTCCAACAGCTTCTGGTTGACGAGCAATAGCTTCTACTGCTTTACCACCAATTCCACCGATACCAATACCTGCTCCAATTGCAGCTAATCCAGCTCCAATACCAGCACCCATTTTTGCAAATGCTGCGTATGATGCTACTTGTAATAAAATTGTTAATAACATAATCTATAATTGTTAAATAATTAATAAATACTTATCTATGAGTTGAGGAGTAAACCTTATCCCTCGTTTTTAATTCAAAATCTCTTGTTCTTACAAATTAGTGTGCTTCTTCTGTCGCCATACCAAAATATAGTGCCGATAACAAGGTAAATACATACGCTTGAATAAAAGCTACTAACAGTTCTAATATAGACATAAATATGGTGAAAGCTATTGAAACTACGGATACACCATAGCCTAATCCAACCGACATTTCTCCAAAAATAAAAATCAAACTATAAAATCCTAATGCAACAATATGCCCAGCGGTAATGTTTGCAAACAAACGAACCATTAATACGAAGGGCTTAATAAACACTCCCATAATCTCTACTACAGGCATCAAAGGAATTGGAAATTTCAACCACCAAGGCACTCCCGGAGCATTGATAATATGAACCCAATAATTCTTGTTGGCCACAGCTGTTGTTATTACAAAAGTGAACAAAGCCAAAACCATGGTTACTGCAATATTTCCTGTAAGATTAGCTCCAAACGGGAAGATTGGAATTAACCCCATTAAATTATTAATAAAAATAAAGAAAAATATAGTTAATAAAAACGGAGTGTATTTTAAATAATTCTTTTCTCCAATAGAGGCTTTTGCAACATCATCTCTAATGAAAATTATTAAAGGCTCTAACAAAGATTGCTTTCCTTTTGGAGCTGAGTTTGGATTCTTCTTATAGGTTTTTGCAATACTAAAAAACAACCACATCATTATTATTAAACTCACAAATAAAGAAACTACATTTTTAGAAATAGAAAGATCGATTGGCACAACTTCTTTACCTTGAATTATCTCAACTACTTTTCCTTCGTTTTCTCCTTCGTGAGCAATCTTAAAATTCCTATAAGACTCGTGTCCATGATGAAATTTACTAGACATAAACACATTTAAGCCCGATGTTTCACTATATACAATTACAGGAAGAGGTATACTCAAGTGAAAATCACCCTTGTCTAAGATATGCCACTCATAAGCATCGGCAATATGATGCATGATAAAATCTCCAGGAACAAATTTCCCCGAATCTTCAGAATCGTGATGTTCAGCATCTCCTACATGAGCTGATGCCTCTTGAGATTCTCCTTCGTGATTAGTCTCGTCATTATTAGCAGCGAGAGGCAATGCAAAAACCATTAATATCGCAATGGCTACACTTTTTATAAACGTCTTTGTATCAGTCATTTTGCTAAATTACTATTTGCTTTAAATCTGAACAGCAAAAGTATATAAAAAAAACTATTGTACAACATACTTTTTTTGAAATATTTTCACTTTTAAATTAGCTCTCTTTTATAAATCAAAATAAAAAATCACTACATTTAGGTATTGCCTTACTTAATTTAAGTTTTTATATTTGTAAAATATATGAATCTACAAATTAATGAAAATACTAAAATCTCCGATATTATTGAAATCAATGAGGCGGCGATAGATGTGATAGCTTCGGTAAACAAGAATTTCTCTAAACTTAAGAATCCATTTTTACGTAAGATGTTGGCTGGTAGAGTCAACATTAAAGATGCTGCTAAAATTGGGGGCGTAGCACCAGATATTCTACTTCGTCGTTTAAAAACATTAGGCTTTTTTATTGATTTAAACGAAATGCAATCCTACGAAAAATCAGAAATACATCATAACATAAAAAACAAATTAAAAATAATGAAAAAAGATAAAATAGTAACACTAGATGTCCGCCCTATTTTAGATGGTGGCGTAGACCCATTTAATGCTATAATGGACGAGCTTAAAAAAATTGACGAGACTACAGAATCTTTGTTAATTATTAATACTTTCGAGCCTATTCCTCTATTAAACATCTTAAAAAAGAAAGGCTACGAATACGAAACCGTACGACCTGAAGACGGACTGGTTCATACTTATTTAACAAAAATTGGTGAAGGGACTGTTGAAAACAGAAGTGAAGAAGGTAACAGCGAAGAGGATACTTTTGAATCTATCGAAAAAAAATATTCTAACAAATTGATAGAAGTAGATGTTCGAGATCTAGAAATGCCAATGCCAATGGTAACGATATTGGAAAATCTTGAACAGTTGAATAAAGATGAAGCATTATTTGTTCATCACAAAAAATTACCTCAATATTTATTGCCCGAATTAAAGGATCGAGATTTTGTTTACGTTTCTCAGCCTATGGACGATGATAATATTAAACTTATAATTTACAAGAAATGAGTGCAGCAGGATTAAGTACAAAAAATGCACCATCACCAATGGTCGTCTTACCTCATTACGCTTTGGGAACTATTGCTTTTATTATTGCCTCGGTGCTTTTGTTTTTTGCAGCAGGAGATTTGACCGCAAGTCATATTGGACCAAGAGTATTAAGTATTGTTCATATCCTTATTTTGGGTTGGGTAAGTATGATTATTTTTGGTGCTCTATACCAACTCATCCCTGTTGTGATGGAAATAAAACTATACAGCGAAGGACTAGCATACGCAAGTTTAGTCACTCTAGCTATAGGAACCATTATGATGGCTTGGGGTTTCTGGGAAAGCTATATTGCACCAACAGTAATTAAACATATTGGTGGAACTTTTCTTATTCTATCAATGCTATTTTTTGTTTACAATGTGTTGATGTCAGCAAAAAAAACTACCAATAAAACCATCGAAAATAAATTTATTGTCACCTCTGCTTTTTGGCTTTTAGCCACTGTTTTGTTCGGGATTTTTATTCTCTTCAATGTGTCTTACGGGTGGACTAACAAAAGTAGTATCGATCTGTTAAAAGTTCATGCTCTAATGGGAATAGTTGGTTGGTTTATGCTTCTAATTATTGGTGTCGCCAGTACCCTAATGCCCATGTTCTTTATTGCACACCAATTAAACAAGAAATACTTAGAGCGATCATACATATTAGTTAACGTAGGTTTAGTTGCAGGAATACTTTTGCTATATTTCTTCCCCAACACCTCTTGGGCAAGTATCTTTGGCTTACCTATACTTATAGGAATGGGCATGTTCTTTAAATATAATTTAAGTGCTTATAAAAAACGTTTGCGTAAAAAATTAGATATCGGAATGAAACTATCTGTTTTAGCCTTTATCGTTTTTGTAGCTTCCATAATACTAGGAATATCAACACTTATTGTTTCTGATATTTATCCTGAATTTAATTCTAGAGTATATTTAGCTTTTGGAGCCAGTTTATTGTTTGGATTCTTTACTATTCTGATATTGGGACAGATGTACAAAACACTTCCGTTTATTGTATGGTTACAGAAATATCAAGACAAAGTAGGTAAATTTACTATTCCATTACCCAGTGATTTATACTCCGAGAAAATTGCCGATGCCCATTATTACACAGTAATTCCTGCCATTTTTACACTTATACTTGGCCTACTTATATCTCAAGAAATTGTGATACAAATAGCAGCTATATTCTTTGTAATAACCAGTTTATTATATGCATACAATACTTTTATGATTATCTTACATAAAGAAAATGCTACACCACTTAAAAAACCAGAATTTAAAAAATAATATATTTCAATCTAAAAAATAGAAAAAATGAGAGATACTAGTAATTTATCGAAAGAAGAAAATAACATTCTTCAAATTATCAAAACAGTAATTGATCCAGAGGTTGCCGTAAACATTGTAGATTTAGGATTAATATACAACGTAACTTTATACGAAGAAAACAAACACATCCATATATTAATGACACTTTCGGCTAGAGGTTGCCCTGTTGGAGATACCATTATGCAACACGTTGAGGTCGCTGTTAAATCGTTTTGGACAGACTACGAAGTTGAAGTAGAACTAACTTGGGAACCTCAATGGAATCCTGAGATGATTACCGACGAAGGTAAAGCTGCTTTAGGATAAAAAGAATTTTTAGTTAAACACAAAAGACTAGCTCAAATTATTGGGTTGGTCTTTTTCTTTTTATTACTTTGTAAAACCATAGCCCAAATAGAAAAGCAAACAACATATGAATACACAAAATAGCAACTTTAAATTCCTCTTAGAACAGTTCGACGATATTAAAATAATGCGTTATCAGGTTCCTGGTTTCGAGCAAATGAGTTTAGAACAAAAAAAATTAATCTATTTTCTCACTCAAGCCACACTTTCGGGACGAGATATTACTTTTGACCAGCATTACAAATACAATTTACTGATTAGAAAAGTCTTAGAGAATATTTATACAAATTACACCGAACAAAAAATGAATCTAGTTTCGGAAAATGAATTTACACAATTTAGTAATTACTTAAAGAAAGTTTGGTTCTCAAACGGTATTCATCACCATAACTCTACCGACAAGTTTCCTCCAAACTTCAGTAAAAAAACTTGGAGAATTCTTTCTGAACAATACACCGGCAAATCTTATCGATACCCTAAGAATTTTGATAGTTTATCTCTATTTATTGAAGATATTATTTTTAATCCTCAAACGGCAGCTAAACGGGTTAGCCAAGATAGCACAGGAGATTTAATAAAAGCATCGGCAGTCAATTTTTACGAAAATATAGAACAAAAAGAAGTCGAAGACTATTATCATCAACAAAAAAAAGAAAATGACCCATGCCCCGTTAGTTACGGGCTTAATTCGAAATTGAGCAAACAAAATGGAAAAATAATAGAGCAAACATACAGCACCAAAGGATTATATGCTCCAGCCATAAAAGAGATTGTTTTTTGGTTAAGAAAAGCTTCTCAAGTTGCGGAAAACAATAATCAGAAAAAAGCCATCGATTTATTGATTCGTTATTACGAAACTGGCGACTTACATATTTGGGACGAGTACAATATTGCTTGGGTCAATGATCTTGATTCGCTTATCGATTTTGTAAACGGGTTTATTGAGGATTACGGCGACCCTCTAGGGATGAAAGCCACTTGGGAAAGTATCACCAATTTCAAAGATCTAGAAGCGACCAAACGAACCAGTATTATCAGCGAAAATGCCCAATGGTTCGAGAATCATTCCCCTATCGATAATCGTTACAGAAAACCTGTAGTAAAAGGCGTTAGTGCCAAAGCTATTAATGTGGCTATGCTTGGAGGAGATTGTTTTCCGACCACTCCAATTGGTATCAATTTGCCCAATGCCGATTGGGTTCGTAGAGATTATGGATCGAAATCGGTTACCATCGAAAACATTACATACGCTTACGATCAGGCATCAAAAGCCTCTGGATTTTTAGAAGAATTTGTTTTGGATAAAGACGAAATAAGCTTAACACGAAAATACGGAAGCATCGCCTCAAACTTACATACCGACCTTCACGAGTGTTTAGGACATGGCTCGGGTCAATTGGCGGAAGGCACCAATCCCGAAGCTCTAAAAAACTATGCTTCACCATTGGAAGAAGCTCGTGCCGATTTATTTGCCCTTTATTTTTTGATGGACGATAAAATGCAAGATTTAGGCTTATTCGAAAATAAAAACGTAGCCAAAGCTGAATATAATAGCTATATCCGAAATGGATTAATGTCGCAGTTAGTACGAGTAAAACTAGGCAATCCGATAGAGCAAGCTCACATGCGTAACCGACAACTAGTTGCTGCATGGTGTTTCGAAAAAGGCAAAACTGAAAATGTCATCGAGAAATTTCAGAAAGACGGAAAAACGTATGTCAAAATTAATAATTACGATAAATTAAGATTGCTTTTTGGTAAATTACTAAAAGAGGTTCAACGCATTAAATCGGAAGGCGATTACGAGACTGGGAAGGCTTTAATCGAAGATTATGCTGTAAAAGTAAATTATGATTTACACAAAGAAGTTTTGGAGCGATTCGAAAAACTAAATATTGCACCTTATGGTGGGTTTATCAATCCAAGCTATATTCCAATATACGAAGGCGAGACTATTGTTGATGTAGAATTAGTTTACGAAGAAGATTATTGTTTACAAATGATAAAATATGGAAATAAATATTCGTTTCTAGATGCAGAATAAGTACACAAAAGGTAGTATCCCATAAACTGTGTAAAGTGAAAGTCTAATGGTTCCAAGTTACCGTTAGACTTTTTATATTTATATAACCAAACACAGAACAATGGACAAAGAAGAATTAT
>JAMOQL010000253.1 GCA_027064025.1 Bacteroidales bacterium | reverse complement strand
AGTAACGTTTGGCGATATGCTACGTGCCGTCTTTATTATATTAATTTTCAATATTTTCGATAAGCTAAATTAAGAAGAATAATCGTTCAGCTTACATTAATTTAGGCATGGAGTATATCGCGTGTTGCCTACTGTGCTTTAATGTGTTAGGGCAGCTATACTCTTTGCTTGGCTTTGGTTTTGCGAGGGCTTTTTGTGCGGACAAGCAATGTGTATGGATGCTAGGGGCGGCAATTAAATTCATATTTTTCTTTTACTCAACATTCTTTTTCCAAATAGATTTCAATGGATTCAAAAATCTTTCTAAAAGTCGAATATCATCAGTTATTATATCTGCTGTTCCTGTCATTTCTTGGGAGAATTTTAATTGTTTTCCATAGTTTGAAATTAGCGTGTCAGGGATTTCAACTTCAGCGGTGTATATTGCTCCTTTTTCGGTTTGAATTGGAATTAATGAAATAGATTTTATGTTGGCTCTTAAAAGTCCAAATTCCATATATGGGAAATTGTCGAACTTAATATTTACAGTTTGACCAAGCTTTACTTTTCCTACGCCAACGGCAGGAATTTGAATTTTTCCTATAATATTTGTTGCTTTATTGGGAATTATAGTTGCCACTATTTCACCAGTTTGTACATTCTGGTTTTTACTCCAAATTTTGGTGAAAGTAACTTTTCCGTCAATTGGCGAAATTATTAAATAACGTTGTTTCCATTGTTTTATCTGACTTTTTAAGTTTTGCTGAGCCTCTTCAATTGCAATTTCTTGTCTATTTTGCTCTTTACTTTCTTGAAGTTGCAAATCAAGTATTTGTTGATCGAGTTGATTAATTTGCATTTGTGTATTAGCAAGGGTAGTACGAATGTTCTCAAAACTAAGTTTCTCTTGTAAATATTGTTTTTCTGCCTTTTCAAAATCTGATTTGGAATAAACATCTTTCTCAAAGAGTGATTTATCTCTTTCAAATTGCTTTTTGGCAAGTTTTAATTCTTGCTCTTTCATTCCTCTTTGTGTCCAAAGTCGGTCGTAATAAAGTCGGAAATCTCGTTTTTGGTTTCTTACGGATTCAATTTTCTTATTGTAATAATCTAGTTCTTTGAAGTTATTATAATCGTGCAAAAATCGAGAGTAGGAGGAAAAAATTTGTTGCAATTCACCAAGATCAAAATTGATGGAATCAATTAATAATGAATTTTCTTTCTGTTTGTTTAATAGGGTTTCAAGCTTTAAAACATCTTGATAATTTGCTGTGTTTTCAATAATGGCAATTATCTGATTTTCTTTCACTTTTTGTTTTTCTGAAACAAAAATATCAGTTATTTTTCCGCTATTTTTGGCAATAAGTGAAGCTGGTGGATTTTGCGTTGTAAGTGTTATCCTTGACTGAATAATATCAGGATACTTAAAAAACCAACTGCCTATCAATAAGGAAACTACAACCAATAGAATCACAGAAATTCCTGCACGAATTATCCAACTAGGAGTTGCTCCAAGTATATCTTGAACTTCCTCACTTCTGATTTCTATCTTATCTAATTTGTTTAATTCTGCCATTTACTAATGTGTTAATGTGATAATGCGGTAATGTGTTAATGTGATAATGCGATAATGTGTTAATGCGATAATGTGAAAATTAACGTATTAACCAATTAACGCATTATCTAATTACCCAACTCCAACTGATTCTTAACCAGCTCATAATACCCACCTCTCAACTTTGTCAATTCTTGATGTGTGCCTGTTTCTATTATTTTACCTTTTTCAATAACAACTATCTGGTCAGCATTTTTAACGGTACTTAATCGGTGAGCAACTACAACTACAGTTCTACCTTTAAAAAACTTATTTAAGTTGTCCATAATTATTCGCTCATTATTAGCATCAAGTGAATTTGTTGCTTCATCAAAAAACAGATACTGTGGATTTTTATAAACTGCTCTTGCAATAAGTATTCGTTGTTTCTGACCTTGGCTAAGCCCATGACCTTCGCCGCCGATTTTTGTATTATATCCCAAAGGCAAGCTTTCTACGAACTCTTGAATATTGGCAGTTTTTACAGCTTCCAAAAGTTTAGTTTTATCAACATTTTCTTGTCCCACAGCAATGTTTTTAGCAATAGTATCATTAAATATAAATCCTTCTTGCATTACTGCTCCAATTTGTCCACGCCACCATGCTTGTGAGAAATTTTCTAGTTTATTCTCTCCAATTAGAATTTCACCAGTATTTACTTCATAAAAGCCCAAAAGCAATTTTACTAAAGTAGTTTTTCCGCTTCCGCTTGTTCCTACTATTGCCGTGATTTTGTTTTCAGGAATAGTCAGATTTACATCTTTTAGCACCATTTCGCCATGTGGTTTATCATACTGAAATTCAATATTATTTAGATAAATGCTTTTGTCCTGAGGAAGAATGGCAACTTTTTCTTCATCGGGATTTTCCTCATCTTCTTGATTATGGATTTCGCCCAAGCGTTCCAGACTAATTTTTGCATCTTGTAAGGAATGCATAAAACTGATAAACTGATTAATAGGTGCATTAAGTTGTCCAATAATATATTGAACTGCGAGCATCATACCAAGTGTCATATGACCTTGGATTACAGAATATGCAGCGAAAAAACTGATCAGAATATTTTTAGTTTCGTTAATAAATACCGTTCCTGCTTGCTGGTATTGGCTTAGAGCCAGACCTTTTATACTTACCTTGAATAATCGTACTTGAATTCGCTCCCAGTCCCAACGCATTTGCTTTTCAGCGTTTTGTAGCTTTATCTCTTGCATTCCTTGTATTAGCTGTATAACATTGGATTGCTCAGCAGAAGCTTCCTGAAATCTTTTGAAATCAAGCTCTCTTCTTTGTTTCATAAAAAGATAAATCCATATGATATAAAGGGCTGAGCCAATCAGGAAAATAAAGAATATTTTCATGGAATACCAAGCCAATACTGCCCCGAAAATCAAAAGATTAAATAGGGAAAATAGAGTTCCTAATGTTTGCCCAGTAAGAAAACTCTCTATCCGTTCATGATCGCCAATACGTTGCATTAAGTCACCAGTCATTTTTGTGTCAAAAAAACCAATTGGTAACTTCATTAGCTTTATCAGAAAGTCTGATATTAGTGAAATATTAATTCTTGTACTAATATGCAACATTATCCATGAGCGAATAAAATCCACAGTCATGCGGCTAATAAAAAGTGTCATTTGGGCTATTAGTACCAAATAAATAAAGTTTAAATTATTATTTGCAATACCAAAATCAACAATGCTTTGGGTTAAGAATGGAAATATTAGTTGTAATAAACTACCTAATACTAATCCAAGTACTAATTGTACAATTAGTTTTTTATGAGGACGCAAATATTGAAACAAAAAACGGAATTTAGTTTTATCAGCTTTTTCATCTGCTTGTTCGTAGAAATCAGGTGTAGGTTGTAGTATTAAAGCTATTCCTTGGTCTTCACCGTTTTCTTTGGTGCTTATCCAGTTTTTTAGGAATTCTTGTTTTGTATAGGTAATTTTGCCTTTTGCTGGGTCTGCAACATGTATTTTGTTATTTTTTATTTTATAAACCACCACAAAGTGTTTTTGTCTCCAGTGGGCAATAAACGGTGTAACATTTTCTTTTACAAGTTTTTCAAAACTTAACTTTACCCCCATAGTACGCATTCCAATACTCTCAGCTGCATCACTTATACCCAAAAGCGAAACGCCCTCACGAGTAATGTAGGAGCGTTTTCTTAAAGTCTGTGAAGTATAGCTTTTTCCATAATGCTTTGCTACCATACGGAGGCATGTTGCTCCACAATCCATTGCATCTAGTTGGTTATAATGGGGGAAGATATTCAACACTAATAGTTTTATTTATTATATGTATTATTTAAGAACTTTCAACAGTATTATATTTATTTACTCAAATAGTCAATTGCATTATTCATAACCCTATCGTTTACATTTAAATAATCCTCAATAGTCGGAGATACATATATATCTGGTTTTATATAATTATATATTTCTCCTGTAATATACGTTGTTTTTTGAGTAGCAATTCTTACTTGACCTCCACCGTATAATGGTAAAACTAAAGGTTGTGTAGCACTACCATAAGTAGGTTCGCCAATAAATACACCTTTATTTAAATTTCTTAATGTTATTAAAAATGTTTCAGCAGCTGAGGCAACCATTGGATTAATCAAAACACATAATTTCTTATCACTTAATACTCCTGATAACTTAACGTTATTTTTTGTAGTCCATTCCTTATTTTCATATTCATTAAAAATAAAATAATCATTATACTCTAAATGACGAGGTTCTATATTAAGTATTTTTGCAGTTGCTTCTGAGGAATATGCTCCTAAAGCTCTATAATATGCATTATTAATACGAGTTAGCATAGAATAACTGATAAAAGTACTATCTTTTGTGAAAAATCGACAAATCTCATCCCCAAAAGAAGAACCTCCACCATTATCTCTAACATCTAAAATAATAGATTTACATTTAATTATTGAATCTAAATCATTTTCTATTTTCTTTAAGATGCTTCTATCTGAAAAACTACCTATTTTAATGTATGCAATTTCTTTATTTATTACTTTAAAATCATAGTTGTCTCGTTTTAAAAATTCCTTAAATACTTTAAATATACCATAACTATTATGCCTTTTTAATATAATAGACTTAATAGTATCATTTTGATTAATTGTTAATATCAATGAATCGTTGAGATTACCAAAAAATAATTTATAACTTAAAAATTCATATCTAATATGAGCAGGACAGCTTTCGTATGGATAAATAGTAGAATCAAAGTATTCTTTAACATCAATATTATTTATTTCTAAGATTTTACAACCAACATTTACCATATCGCAATACTCTACACCCACTCCGGTAATATAGAAATCACCATTTAAATACTTAGCAAATAAATTAACAATACCTTGTGGTTCAACATCAGGTGAAATAACCATAGTATGTCCTTCATGAAAAACTGATACAAACTTCTGTAATTCTTTATAATAATTCGAATTAGAAGTGGCATTCAAAACCTTTGAAATTGTACTTATATACAAACTATCCCAATTTATGTCAGAATCATTCAAATATGGAAAATTGTAATTAATTTCTTGCCAAATTAATGATAAATTATATATTTTTTGTTCTTTTGTGATAATAATAGACTCATTTTCTTGAGTAAAAGCATTGCCTGCTAATAATATGAATGCAAAGATAGTTATTATAGTTTTCATTTATAAATATTTTAAATGTTCATTTATATATATATTTATATCATTATTATAATTAGATAATAAACAAATATCATCAAATTTCACACTTTCATTATTCATGTATTCAAAATACTTTTGAATACATGGTCCATTACATAATGGTAAAATTTTACACTTTCGACATTTATATAAGTTAGACACATTATATTCTTCATATTTTTGTAAAATACTAACATTATCAATTATACCATTATTTTTTATTTGTCCAATTTTAATATTATCACTATAATCTCTTGCTGTACATTTAAATAAATCTCCATTATAATTAATTACTCTGTACTTTGTTTTATTCGCATAACATGAAATAAATTGATTCGGTCTAGATTCAGCAGTTAATATTTTAAACCCAGCTAATTTGAATAAACTCATTTTTTCATCTAATATAACTTTATCATTCTCATCAAATTTAACTTGCCATACCTTTTGAAAATCTATTTGTAATTGTTGTTTATTGATATTAGATAAATCTTTTAATATATCTTCAAGCTTTAATATCGTTTTTTTATCATAATTAATCCTAAGTATAACTGTTGAATTAATGTTGTGTTTTATAATTGTTTTTATATTATTAAGAATAGTAGTGTACGATTTGGTTCCATTACTATTTCGTATTACATTATGCCGATTTTCTTCACCATCAAGAGTTATTTGAAACCCATTAATATTTAATTCTTGCATTTCTACAACTATTCTTTTTGTAAATAAATAACCATTTGTTGTAATGAATCCCAAAAAATCAACTCCTTTTTTATCAGCTACAAGTTTAATAGCTGTTGAAATATATTTTATTATTTCATCATAATACATAAGAGGTTCTCCTCCAAACCAATCAATTTTAAGATGCTTCACAACACCATTATTAATAAGCTTTGTGAAATATACAATAATACTATCTGCAATCTGTTTATTCATATGCCCTTCTAAAATAGTATCATTTTTCACATATGATTTTACTGAACAATACCAACAATCGAAATTACATTCTAAGGTAGGATTAATCGTAAAATGGATGTTTTCTTCATCATAAATTACATCTTTTTGTTTTAAAAAATATTTATCAACCTCATCTTCCTTGTCATCAATGATAAAGCCTAAATACATAAACTTTTTAACAAGGGTTGGGTATATGGCTATTACGCTATTTGGGTAAAATAGTATATTTTTAAAAATATTTTCATATTCACTATTAGTTATTGATATTATACTGCTAGTGAAAGAATTAAAAATTACTTTTCTCCCATTTTTATTTATAATAAAATTATATATACTTGTTTTCATATAAAAAAAATAAAGGTAGTCCATTTTTTTGAGGACTACCTGTTATATTAAGCTAGAATTGGTTTACATCCTCCAGGTAGTACTGGTTTAATCTGGCAAGGGGTATCTTGTGGCAAGCCATTACAGTTTGGTTGTGTCTGATCACCACCAACAACTAAGGTCTGTTCAAAAGATTTAAGAGTCTCTTCACTTAAAATGTCTTTAACTTCTTCGAAGTCAAAACCTAGTTTTTCAGCTAATTCTTTTTTACTCATAATAAT
>JAMOQL010000252.1 GCA_027064025.1 Bacteroidales bacterium | reverse complement strand
CGATACAACTAAAACTATCAATACTAAATAAGGCCGCTCAACATACCCTTAACAACAAACATATTCAATTTGCTTTTGAAATCATTAAACAAGATCAAAAAGAAAACAGCTTGTACCTGACTAAAGACAAATTTAACTATTACTCTAACAAAAACAAGAACCTAAATAAATTAGTAAAACTCTTTAACTTAGATTTATAATTCAATAATAATTTGACCCATCAAAATTCTGTCTAAAAACATCTTACACATGTAAATATCGACCTACATACATTTGCTAATTCTTATCTATTATATTACTTTCGTAACTCAATTTAGATATCAAACAAATTCATAAATTTAAAAATATGTCAGAAAATACTTCAAAAATTATTTGGACGGAAATTGATGAGGCTCCTGCTTTAGCAACTTACTCATTATTACCAATTGTTAATGCTTTCACAAATGCAGCCGGTGTAGTTGTCGAAACAAGAGATATTTCTCTATCAGGACGTATTATTGCTAATTTCCCTGATTATTTAACTGACGATCAAAAACAAGCTGATGAATTAGCTTATTTAGGCGAGTTAGTTGAGAGACCAGAGGCAAATATAATTAAATTACCAAATGTAAGTGCTTCTATACCTCAGTTAAAAGCAGCAATTAAAGAATTACAAGGAAAAGGTTATAAACTACCGGAATATCCAGAAGATCCAAAAACAGAAGAAGAAAAAGTATTAAATACTCGTTATGCAAAATGTTTAGGTTCAGCTGTAAATCCTGTTTTACGTCAAGGGAATTCTGATCGTAGAGTCGCTCCATCAGTAAAAGCTGATGCACAACGTAATCCTAAAAAACTAGGAGCTTGGAGTGCCGACTCTAAATCGCATGTAGCTTGGATGACTGATGGTGATTTTTACGGAAACGAGAAATCTATTGTAATGGAAAAAGAACAAGATGTTCGTTTCGAGTTTGTTGATGCAAATGGAAACACAACTATTCTTAAAGAAAAATTACACATGCTTAAAGACGAAGTTCTTGACGCTACTTACATGAACGTGAAAGCATTACGAAGCTTTATCGAAAAAGAAATTGAAGATGCAAAACAAAAAGATGTATTATTTTCTGTACACCTAAAAGCAACCATGATGAAGGTTTCTGACCCAATTATTTTTGGTCATTTTGTTTCTGTCTTCTTTAAAGATGTTTTTGAAAAACATGCCGATACTTTTAAAGAATTAGACATAAATGCTGATTTAGGCTTAGGCGATTTATATATTAAATTAGAAAAATTACCTGCTGATAAAAAAGCTGAAATTATCGCTGATATTGAAGCAACATATAAGAAAAGGCCAGCAATTGCAATGGTTAATTCGGACAAAGGAATTACAAACTTACACGCAAGTAACGATATTATTATTGATGCTTCTATGCCTGTTGTAATTCGTGATTCAGGAAAAATGTGGAATTGGGATAACCAATTACAAGACACAAAAGCAATTATTCCAGACCGTTGTTATTCTGAATGGTACCAAGAAGCTATCGATTTCTGTAAAAAGAATGGTGCTTTCGACCCTGCAACAATGGGTAATGTATCAAACGTAGGACTAATGGCCCAAAAAGCTGAAGAGTATGGTTCTCACGACAAAACATTTAAGTCGCCTGAAAATGGAACGATTCAAATAGTTGACGAAGATGGCAAAATACTATTATCTCACAAAGTTGAAGAAGGTGATATTTACAGGGGTTGCCAAGCAAAAGATTTACCAATCAGAGATTGGGTTAAATTAGCTGTTTCTCGCGCAAGAGCGACAGGTTCTCCTGCCATTTTCTGGTTAGATGAAAATAGAGCTCACGATGCTCAAATGATTAAAAAAGTTAATACTTATTTAAAAGATCACGATACAACTGGTTTAGATATTCAAATTATGAAACCTGTTGATGCAATGAAATATACCCTACCCCGTGCAAAAGCAGGATTAGATACTATTTCTGTTACAGGAAATGCATTAAGAGATTATTTAACAGACCTTTTCCCAATTCTAGAATTAGGAACTTCGGCTAAAATGCTTTCTATTGTTCCTTTATTAGCTGGTGGCGGTTTATTCGAAACTGGTGCTGGTGGATCAGCTCCAAAGCACGTTCAGCAATTTATTGAAGAAGGTCATTTACGTTGGGACTCGTTAGGTGAATTTTTAGCATTAACCGTTTCGTTAGAAGATTTAGCCAACAAAACTAATAATAAACGTGCTGAAGTTCTTTCTAAAGCCCTTGATAAAGGCGTTGCGTCTTATTTAGAGAATAGAAAAAACCCATCGCGTAAAGCAGGTGAATTAGATAATCGTGGTACTCATTTTTATTTAGGAATGTACTGGGCTGACGCTCTAGCTGCTCAAAATGAAGATGCAGAGTTAAAAACAAAATTCACAAACATTGCTGCGGAATTAAAAGAAAATGAAGCTAAAATTCTTTCAGAAATCGCTGCTGCAGAAGGTAAAGCAACTGACATGGGTGGATATTATAAACCCAACAAAGAAATGCTTGCTAAAGCCATGCGTCCTTCCAATACTTTAAATGGAATTATTGATGCTATTTAATAAAAACGTTTGTTTTACAGATAAAATAATTGAAAGTCCGACTTGTTCGGGCTTTTTTTTATCTTTACTTTTTTATAGGATTAATATCCCAAATCTTTTAGGAACTTTTCACTTATTAATATGAGATTTCTGTTAAAATAAGAAAATAACTTACAGAAGAAAATAAATAGGCTCAATATAAAAAATGGATTTCAAAAACAAAACGGTCTGGATAATAGGCTCATCTTCAGGGATAGGGAAAGCTCTAGCTTTTGATTTCGCAAAGCTTGGTGCAAATTTAATATTATCATCACGTAACGTTAGTGAGCTTGAAAAAATAAAAATAGAATGCCTTAATTATACAACAAACTGTTCTGTTATACCTTTAGATTTAGAAAAAAATAACAATTATAAACATAAAGTTGATGAAGTTATTCAGAAATACTCTACCATAGATTATCTAATAATAAACGGAGGAATTTCGCAGCGTTCATTAGCCTTTGAAACTCCAATTGAGATTGATAGAAAGATTATGGAAATTAATTATTTTGGAAACATCGCTATTACAAAATCTGTTCTTCCTCATATGATTAAGCAACAATCAGGACATATTGTTACAGTAAGTTCTATTGTTGGTAAATTTGGGTTCCCCCTTCGTTCCGCTTATTCAGCATCAAAGCATGCCTTACATGGCTTTTACGAAACTCTACGATTTGAACATCAAAAAGATAACATAAAGATCACCATCGCCATACCTGGTCGAGTAAAAACAAACGTATCAATTAATGCTCTCAACAAAAACGGAATTGCTCATGGGGAAATGGATCAGGGTCAAGAAGAAGGAATTAGTGCAGATGATTGCTCCAAGCAAATTATTAAAGCCATACAAAAAAACAAAAAAGAAATATTAATTGGAGGAAAGGAATTATTAATGGTTAAATTTAAAAAATGGCTTCCTTTTATATTTTACAAAATTGCCAGTAAAATTGAGGCAAAATAAAAGTACATTACTATATAATAAATATCTTAAGAAAGAATAACGAATGAACGTAATTGCAGGAATACAACAAATAGGAATAGGAGTTTCGGATGTATATGCAGCACAAAAATGGTATAAAGATAATTTAGGATACAATATTGCCATTTTCGACGAAGCCGCAGAAGCAAACCTAATGTTGCCTTATACCGATGGAAAACCACAAAGCAGACATGCTATTTTGGCGTACAACATGAGAGGTGGTGGTGGTTTTGAAATTTGGCAATACACCAGCAGAACACCAAGCCTTCCTAAATTTGAAATACAGTTAGGCGACTTAGGCATTTTTGCAACAAAAATAAAATCAACCAACATAAAAAAAGCTCATAATACTTTCGAAACAAATGGTGTAAATATTATCTCCGAAATTGAAAAAACGCCAAATGGGAAACAACATTTCTTTATTAAAGACCCTTACAATAATATTTTTGAGATTGAAGAGAATAATGAGTATTTATTACCTTTAAACAAAACAACAGGAGGAGCTTCAGGAGTAATTATTGGAGTAAAAGATATAGAAGTCTCAAAGAAGTTCTATTCTAAAATATTAGGTTACGATACTATTATATACGAAAGAGAATCCGTATTTAACGACTTAAAAGGGCTCCCAGGATCTAAATCAAATTGTAAAAGAACATTATTATCTCACAGCAAAGCTCGTGTTGGAGCATTCTCCCCTCTGTTAGGAAGTAGTCAAATAGAACTCATCCAAGTTTTGGATAGAGAGCCCATAAATATTTTTAAAGATAGACTTTGGGGAGATTTAGGATACATTCATTTATGCTACGATGTTTTAAATATGAGTGTTATAAAAAAAGAATGTGAAACTCTTGGACATCTATTCACTGTTGATAGTGCTAATAGTTTCGACATGGGCGAAGCCGCTGGTCATTTCACTTATGTTGAGGCTCCTGAAGGAACCTTAATAGAATTTGTGGAAACACACAAAATTCCAATAATAAAAAAGATAGGTTGGTTTCTCAACCTCAAAAAAAGAGGACAAACTAAAGCTCTTCCAAAATGGTTCTTTAAGTTACTTGCATCTACTCAAAAATTTAAATCATAGTATGAAAGCGGCTTCTGTAAAGCAAATAAAAGACGAATTAAAGCACAGGTCTAAAGATGATCTATTAGACCTCTGCTTACATTTATCTAAATTTAAAAAGGAAAATAAAGAACTTTTAAGTTACCTTCTATTCGATGTTGATAACGAATCAGGATATATTATTGATATTAAATCTGAAATCGATGGTCAATTTGAAGAAATAAATATTAATTCTTATTTTTATATTAAAAAGAGTATCCGAAAAATCCTTCGTAATATCAAAAAATACATTCGGTATTCAAAGAAAAAAGAAACAGAAGCCGAACTACTTATTTATTTTTGCCAGAAACTAAAAGATATGACCCCCTCTATGAAAGATAATGTTACACTCCACAATATCTTTCTGCGTCAAATCGAATTAACTAAAAAAGTAGTATCAAGCCTACACGAAGATTTGCAATACGACTACGGTGAAATGATCAATGAGCTATTAGAATATTAATAAGAATTAAACGAACTCATTTCGTTAATCGATTTACGTACCTTCTCTCTCAATGGGTAATCTTCGGGTGCATAACCCAACGAAATAACCAAGCCAATCCTCTTGCTTCTAGGAATATTAAGTAGCTTTTTAATTTGCTTTTCGTTAAACCACCCCATCATACAAGTCCCTAAACCTAATTCTGCAGCTTTCAAACAAAAATGTTCTGAAATAATTCCAATATCAATTAATGGAAATTCCCTATTTTTCAAGAAACCACCTACTTGTGTTATTAACCTTGGCTTTTCAATGACTAATACAGCCATAACATTAGCATCTGGAGCAAAATTATTAAACCTTACAGCCTTATCAAAAGTTGCTTCTGCAACTTGATTTTTTAATTGAAAATCGTCTACAATAATTAGTTTCCATGGTTGCGAATTACTAGCCGATGGCGCAATCCTACAGGCCTCAATTATTTCATCAATTTTCTTACGTTCGACAGACTTATTGATATATTTCCTAACACTCTGACGCGTTTTTAAAAGTTCTGTGAAGTTTTCCATATTATTTATTTTAATAGGTATGCCACCAATATACCTAAATAATTTCCAATTGCATATCCAATAATTCCAATAGTTATTCCGGAAAAAATAATTTGTTTATTTTTAATAGCCCCAGCCATAACAGGAACAAAAGGTGGAGAGCAAATTAATGCTGTAGAAGAAATTATTGTTGTATCTACATCTATTTTGAATATTCTGGATAATAGCAACTGAAAAATAATACTCCCAAAAATAACAAAGCCAATATTTAAAAACAAATACATTGAATTGAACGAAAAATTTGAAAAGTCGGCCATAGAAGCTACTGTCAAACTAAAAACCAAAATAAAATACATTCCCAAATCCGAGGCCTCTTTCAGACGATTAATAGGCTTAATAAATGAAGCCAGTATAGCCAAAGATGTCATTGCCAATATAGCTATCATCATCGATATTTCTTGAGGGACAAGAAAACTTAATCCTCCTGATATAGCAAAAATAATTACAGCAATCATTAAAGACTTAATATATGCTTTTAGTTTATTTTTCTGAAAAAAATCATCAAAATCATTCGACAAATCACATAACTCGCTATCTTTTAAATAGCTTTTATATTTGGGCAAAAATCTAGAAAAAATAGACGGTCCCAGAACCATTAAAAATAATAAATAAATAGAAGAGAATATCATATCGGAGGTGTGAACCAAGAGATAAGTATCTGTATCGACATTTAGTGCTGTTTTAATTGCGGCTAAATTAGGTGTCCCTCCTGTATAAACACCAACTAATAAACCCGGAATCTTCCAATATTCTGCACTATTATCATCAAAAATATACGTAGAAATAAATACAATTAAAACCACTGACACTACAGTTATTATTAAAGACTTTATTGTCGTACCTGCTAAACTCATCCACTGCCTGATATCAAACGTAAAAATAAGTAGAGGTATCGCTAAGGGAATCGTAATAGTTGTAATTAATTCTTGAGTTTTAGTTATATTGTTTGGTAATATACCTATATTCCCAACTACAAACCCCACTATATAAACCATTAATACTGCACCCAACTTATTTAAAATAGGGAATCTATTAATTAAGTTTATCACTACAAGGGGAAATGAAAAATATAATAATATTACTAATATTAACATATCAATTATTAAAGGTTTATTACTTTTCTATTACATCATTCCAAAAGTCATTTTTATATTTCTGATCATCATTAATAATGG
>JAMOQL010000251.1 GCA_027064025.1 Bacteroidales bacterium | reverse complement strand
CCTGTTCGAAATTGGGGCATTATTTTAAATCAATTTATGACTATATTTGCAGAGAGACTGAGAATTTAAGTTATCGAACCAGTAGATTTTTAGTTTACACAGTTTTCAGGATAGTGTCAAATAAATACTATTATTTCTAAATCAATATCATTAAGTAAGAGCCTACGGATTACGATAAGAACTATTTCTTTAACTCGATGCAAGCATCGGGCAATTAAATATTCCTAATGGAATTAATACGTAAAAAATCTTTTAAGAAAAATAAAAATCCCCTTTTTGTTTACAAAAAAGGGGATTTTTCGTATCAATAAACATGAAATAATCTTATTTCAAAAAATTAGTAACTAGATTAAAATGCATATAATTTATTTCTTTATTTTCTTCTCAACTTCACGAAGCATGATATCACACATCTCTTTCAAACCAAATTTAGCTTCCCATCTCCAATCCTCATTTGCTTTCGACTCATCAATACTTTGTGGCCAAGAGTCTGCAATTTTCTGACGAAAATCTGGTTTATAAGTAATCTCAAACTCTGAAATATGATTTTTAATTTCCTTTGCTATCGTTTGGGGATCAAAACTTATTCCTGCAATGTTATAACTGGATCTTATCTTGACTAAGTCTTTATCAGCTTCCATAATTCCAATAGTTGCATTAATAGCATCTTCCATAAACATCATTGGCAATGCTGTATCTTCTTTTAGAAAACTCTCGTATTTCTTTATTTTTATGGCATCATAGAAAATTTCAACTGCATAATCGGTTGTTCCACCTCCTGCATCGGCGCTATAACTTATTAAACCAGGATATCTTAAACTTCTTACATCAACGCCATACTTCTCAAAATAATACTCGCACCACCTTTCACCAGCCTGTTTACTTATTCCATAAACGGTGTTCGGATCCATTACCGTATCTTGTGGTGTATTTGTTCTTGGAGTACTTGGTCCAAAAACAGCAATTGAACTAGGCCAAAAAACTTTATCAAGATTCTTTTCCTTAACTACATCCAAGACATTAAATAATCCTTCCATATTAATATCCCACGATCTGCGTGGAGCTTTTTCCGCATTACCAGACAAAATTGCTGCTAAATGATAAATTTCAGTAATCTTATATTTAGCTACTATTTTTTCTAAGCCTACTTTATCTAATACATCTACTTTGGTAAAAGGACCTGAATTCAAAACCATCTCCGAAGGAGATTTAATATCTGAAGCGATAACATTATCGTTACCAAATCTTCGTCTTAGTTCCATTGTCAAATCTGTTCCTATTTGACCTGCTGCACCTATAACTAATATGTTCTTCATCGAATAAAAAGTGTTTAATAATTCACTGCGAAAATAATTATTTATCCCTTGTGAAATACTGATATAATACATTATATTAAAAAAAAACAACTATTTAGAATAATCCCAAATTAATTATTTATAAGAAAAGCACATTACAACTGAGGTTCAGAAGATTATGATTAATAAAATTAGAAATTAACATAATTTAGTAGTCAATCTAGATACAAAGTTCTACTTTTGCTAAAATTTTTTTTATGATTAAATATATATTTATTTCTTTAAGTATCATTATCTTACTTATATCTTGTGACTCTTCTTCTCCCAAAATAGAAAAAACAGAATCTCCAATAGACAAGAAAATAGGTGAGCCTATTAAGGTAAAAAAATACGGTATTAATATTGAAAAATACCGTATCGAAAAGCAATTAATAAAACGCAACCAAAATATTGGAGATATTTTTGGCAATTATCAAATTGCATACAAATGGGTACTCAAAGCTTCTAGCCTAGATAGTATTTTTGATATTAGGAAAATAAAATCAGGGAACTCAATATTTTTCTTTTTTGACAAAAACACATTGGATTCAATAAAAAAGCCAGACTATATTGTGTATGAAAAGACATTAAAATCTTATGTCGTTTTTGATTTAAGAGATAGTCTAAATATGTATCTCGGAGAAAAAGAAATAAACACGAAGGTAAGAGAAGTTTCTGGCAAAATAAACAGTTCTCTTTGGAATGCGATGACCGAAATAAACGTTAGCCCAATCTTGGCTATTGAATTATCAGAAGTATACGCATGGAGTATCGATTTCTTTGGTTTACAAAAAGGAGATCACTTTTCAATTATTTACGAAGAATCATATATTGACTCAACATTTTATGAAATTGATAAAATTGATGCTATTCGTTTTGACCATTCCAATCATTACTACTATGCTTTCAGATTTAAGCAAGATAGCACTTGGAATTTTTTCGATGAGGAAGGGAATAGCCTAAGAAAAACTTTTCTAAAAGCACCTTTACGCTATTCTAGAATTAGCTCAAGATATTCAAATAACAGATATCATCCTGTATTAAAAATCCATCGTCCTCATCATGGAGTAGATTATGCAGCTCCTAAAGGAACCCCCATACATTCTATTGGAGATGGGAAAGTCATATTTATTGGTCGTAAAGGAGGATACGGTAGAAGAGTTGAAATAAAACACAACAGTGTCTATACAACAGGGTATGCTCATATGTCTCGTTTTGCAAAGGGTATTAAAAAAGGGGATTTTGTTAAACAGGGGCAACTTATTGGATATGTTGGGATGTCGGGGACAGCCACTGGTCCCCACCTAGATTTTAGAGTATATAAAAACGGAAGCCCTATCGATCCTTTAAAAATGAAATCGCCACCGGTTGAACCTATTAAAAAAGAGAATCTCAAAAAATACAAACTAGCAATTAGTCAATATCAAACTACACTAGATTCTTTAATTAACTTAGTTCATAAGGATAGTATACAGTAGTCTACATAATCAAAACAGACAGATATTTAGACTATATCAATTCAACTAATTTCTTATTAGATAAGAATTTTATTTAAAGTTTCTATAGCTTTATATATAGATTTGATATTTTGAATAGTTAAAACTAGTCGACCTCTAACATTTTTAAGTTCTGAATGTTGCGAATTTGCTTGCAGCCAATTTAAAACCTTAGTGAAGGCTGATGATTGATAAAAAAGAGAATCTGAATCTGCAATAAAATAGCATTTCATTTTTCCCGATTTAATACTCAACCTTTCTATTCCTAGAGTGATTGCAAACAGCCTAAGACGAATAACCTCAATAAGTTCTGTAGATAATTGAGGCAATTTACCAAATCTATCCTCAATTTTATTAATAAACAACAATAATTCGTTTTCATCTTTAATATTATCTAACTCTCTGTACAGTTTCATCCGTTCAGAAATACTTTGAATATATTTATCAGAAAAGCGTAGTTCTAAGTCTGTATCTATTTGACAATCCGTAACAAATTGCATGTTATCAATCTCTTTAGTATCTGAAGATTTCTTTTCTTCAAAAACATGTCTAAACTCCTGCTCTTTAAGCTCATGAATTGCTTCATCTAAAATCTTTCTATAAGTTTCGAATCCAATATCAGCAATAAATCCAGACTGCTCCCCTCCCAAAATATCCCCTGCACCACGGATATCAAGATCTTGTAAGGAAATATTAAATCCACTTCCTAATTCCGAGAAATCTTCAATTGCCTTTAACCTTCTTCTAGCATCATCGGATAAAGAATGTGGCTCTGGCGCTAGAAAATAAGCAAAAGCTTTTTTATTAGTTCTTCCAACACGTCCCCTTAATTGATGCAAAGTACTTAATCCAAAATTATTAGCATTATTAATAATAATTGTATTGGCATTTGGAATATCTAAACCCGATTCTATTATTGTTGTTGCTATTAAAACCCCATAATTACCGTCAATAAAATCTAGCATGATACTTTCTAACTGAGGACCATCCATTTGCCCATGAGCAACAACAGTACTAACATCTGGACAAAGTCTATTAATCATTTTCTCGACTTCAAGAATATTTTGTACCCTATTATGAATAAAAAATACCTGACCACCTCTATCAATCTCATAATTGATAGCTTCTCGAATCACCTCATCGTTAAATACATGAAGTTCAGTTTGAATAGGGTATCTATTTTCGGGAGGTGTATTAATTATTGACAAATCGCGAGCTCCCATTAACGAAAACTGTAAGGTTCTAGGAATAGGAGTAGCGGTCAATGTTAGAGTATCTACATTAACTTTCATTTGCTTAAGTTTTTCTTTCATAGACACTCCAAATTTTTGCTCTTCGTCTACAATCAATAACCCTAAATCATTAAATTTTATATCTTTACTTACAATCTTATGTGTTCCAATAATAATATCAATCTGCCCCTCTTGTAATTCTTTTTTTATTTGTGTTATTTGCTTTGCCGTCCTCATTCTACTTAAATAATCAATCTTCACTGGCATTTCTTTTAGCCTTTCCGAAAATGTATTATAATGCTGAAAAGCCAAAATTGTAGTTGGGACTAAAATTGCAACTTGCTTTCCTTCTGTAACTGCTTTAAATGCGGCTCTTATTGCAATTTCCGTTTTCCCAAAACCTACATCGCCACAAACGAGTCTGTCCATCGGAGTATCACTCTCCATATCTTCTTTTACCGCTACAGTTGCCTTATATTGATCTGGTGTATCTTGATACAAAAAGGAGGCTTCCAACTCTTCTTGCATGTATGTATCAGCAGCAAAAGCAAAACCTTTCTTTTGCAATCGTTGAGCGTAAAGAGTAATTAAATCTTTTGCAATATCTTTGACTTTCTTTTTTGCTTTTGCCTTAGTTTTTTGCCAAACTCCAGAGCCTAGTTTATAAATTTTTGGAGGCTTGCCTTCTTTACTTTTATATTTTGATATCCTATGTAAAGAATGAATACTAATAAATAAAGCATCGTTATCTTTATAAGTCAACCTAATAGATTCTTGCGGCCTACCATTTACATCAATCGTCTGGAGCCCAACAAATTGTCCTATACCATGATCCTGATGGACTACATAATCGCCAGGTTTTAAATCATTCAGTTCTTGCAATGATATTGCTCCTTGTTGCGAGAAGTTTGTTTTTAATTTATGTCTATGAAATCTCCCAAATATCTGATGATCTGTATAGATAAAAAAGCGATTATCATGATCAACAAAACCCTCATGAATATTTGAATTAACAGTATGTAACTGTACCTGAACTTGTTTATCTTCAAAAATATTTTTTAACCTTTCAATTTGTTTTTCATTCTCAGAAACTATAATTCCACGATATTGGTCTTGATTTTTTAATATTAAATCTTGAATTAATAAATCAAAATTCTTATTAAAGGCTGGTTGTGGTTCTGTATGAAAATTATAACAAAAAGCTTCTTTTGGGGGCTGCCCTCCTGTATTGATTTTTTTAAACAATTTAATATCAATTTGTAAAGTCTCAGGGGAAACAAGATTATTAGATATTTCAGAATCCTGACTATATTTTCTAATCAGCTCCTCATACTTTTCCTGAATCGACACTAAATCATCAGAAACTAACAAACTCCCTTTAGGAAAATAATTTAAAAAAGACGTTTTTATAGCAGAATCAGTAGACAACAAATTAGGAATTATTGATACTTTTGGCATTAATTCTATCGAAAGTTGATTTTTAATATCAAAGGTTCTAATACTTTCAACTTCATCACCAAAGAGGTCTATTCTATATGGTAATTCATTAGAATATGAAAAGATATCGACCAAACTTCCTCTAATCGAATACTGTCCTGGAGCATAAACAAAGTCTACTCTTTCAAAATTTTGCTCATCAAGAAGTTCGTTGATAAAATCAATATCTAGATTCTGTTTAACTTCAATATCCAATATGCTTGACTTAAAAGCATCTTTAGTAATCACCTTTTCTAATAGAGCTTCTGGATAAGAAACTACTATATACTTATCTTCCGATTTTTGTAATTTATTTAGAACCTCTGTTCTTAATACCACCGATGAGTTATCTTCTTGTTTTTCTTTTAAACTCCTTTTGTATGAAAAAGGAAAAAATAAAACTTTTGAAGTATCACTAATAGTCTTCAAATCATTAACAAAATAAACGGCTTCTTCTTTATCTCTTAAAACACATAAAATACTGTTGTGCATTTGATTAAACAAACGTCCTACAGATAGAATTTTTGCGGAACCCGATAAACCTTGTAGGTATATATCTTCTTGACTATTATCCTTAACAAAACTAAACTCTTGATTATTTAAGAATAAATCGTTTAATAAAAAAGATATAGATTGAATTTGAGCTTGCATATCATTTTTCCAATTATAAATCGGCTTAAGATTTAATAAATTTGTTGACAAATAAAAAGGGATTACTAAAGTAATCCCTTTTTATTCTTTTATAATAAATATTAATTTGCTTGTTCCATTTCTACTATTTCTGAACCTTTTCGAGTGTCTTTATATCCTTCACGTCCTGTGAGAGCATGAGTATAAATATGATCTAATTCTCTCATCATAGTAACTTCTAAATTTTTCAACTTATCAAGTTCCCAAAGAATACTTAATTCTCCATTTGCGTATTTATGATTCACACTTTCTAAAGATTGACTTGAGAAAGTAGTGTCTACAGGATCTCCTTGATCCCAACGTCCATCATCATCTTCAGCATCTAACACATATGTAACAGAATAGTTTGTAATATAAGTAGCATTCTCAATTTCGAAAATTACTCGTTCTCTATTTTTGTACCCATCAACATCATCTAAAAAATTCCATCTTCCTTTATATTCTGTTCTATAATTTCTTTTCATTGTAGAATCAATATTAAAAGGCTTACCTGGAAATGCTGGAAAAAATGGAGTAATAGGATTTGCATTTCCATTCTCATACGTTTTGGAATGCGTTTTTTCTAAAATATACTCATACGCAAAATCAAAAGTACCATCTTCTCTAATATCATAATAAGAGTCTATCATCTTTCCTTTCCATTCAATAGTCGTATCCTGACCAGCCCGTAAACTATCTTGAGTGGCCTGAGACATTCC
>JAMOQL010000250.1 GCA_027064025.1 Bacteroidales bacterium | reverse complement strand
ATGCAAAAATCAAATGGATTAGAGCACGTTGCTTTAATTAAGGGGACATGGAACGAAGATGAACCCGTTTTAGTTCGTGTTCATTCATCTTGTGCTACTGGAGATATCTTTGGCTCATTACGATGTGATTGTGGTCCACAGTTAGAAAAAGCTATGGAAATGGTAGAAAAGGAAGGGACAGGAGTTGTTATTTATATGAATCAAGAAGGTCGAGGTATTGGTTTGATGAATAAAATGAGAGCTTATAAATTGCAGGAAGAAGGTTACGATACCGTTGATGCGAATACTCATTTGGGTTTTAAAGATGATGAGAGAGATTATGGCGTTGGGGCACAGATATTAAGAAGCTTAGGGATAAAGAAAATGAGACTTATTACCAATAATCCTGTAAAGAGAGTTGGCTTAGAAGGTTATGGCTTAGAGATTGTTGAAATTGTACCAAGTATTATAAAACCAAATAAGTATAATCAAAAATACCTGGAAACCAAGCAATTAAGGATGGGGCATTATTTGGATTTAGTACAATATAAGGAAGAAAAATAATCCTATTTAGGAACAATAATATTTAATGAAGAGGGCTTAATATTAATATTAAGCTCTTTTTTTGTTCCCATATCTTCTCCGTCGTTATGGGTTGCAAATTTAGTTTTTGATGTTATTTTTACTTGTTTTGCTTTAATGATAGATAGATATTTAGATTCGTCTATTTTTTTTGTAAAGAGTTTAATCCCAATATTTAAAGCACTTCTTTTTTGGAAAGGGCTTAATAATACTAGCTCGAAGTAACCATCGTCAATAATGGCATTTGGAGCAATATATGCATTGTTCCCAAATTGAGATGAATTTGCAATACTAATTAAGAAGGCCTCTGTTTCAAATTCCTTTTGATCATCGATAGTAATTGAAAATTGTTGTGGCTTGTATTTTAGAAATTCATTTATGGTTAATTTAATATAGGACGTGAAACCTCTTTTTCCATAATTTGCAAACAGATGGGCTATTTGTGCATCGAATCCTATTCCTGAAACATTAATTCCGTAGTAAGAGCCAAAATCTAATACGTCTATAGGTTTACTATTTGATAGATTTATTGTTTCTATGGCTTTCTTGATATTTAAAGGGATATTTAAATGCCTTGCTAAACCATTTCCTGAGCCCATAGGAATGATTCCCATTTTGTTGCTTTTACCTACTAAAGATTGTGCGACCTCATGAATCGATCCATCTCCGCCCACAGCAACAATAATATCTGAATTTTTGCTAGCTATTTGACTTAATTCTATAGCGTGTTTGGCAGCTTTTGTGTAGAGGATATCAAGATTAATATCGGGTCTTAAATATTTTTCAATATTTTTCTCAATGGTTCTCTTTTTCCCATGACCAGAAATTGGATTGATAATAAAGCTGATTTTTTCCATAAATTAATCCTTTTTGTCAGAGTAATATGAGGAGGAAGGATAGCTTCTGTTGTAAATTAAATCGTTGTTAAATGTTTGTAATACGGCCTTAAAAAGTGAGTCCGATTTTTCTTGATATCTTTGATAGACTGTTTTGTTTCGAGCTAAATTCTTTTTTAGTAAACTGTCTTTAGGGTAATTATATATATAATATACAGAATCTTCGATGTTTGCAGTGTACAAATTATCATGAATAAAATAGTATCTATCGTTGATGTGGTTGATAATAAATCTGTTGGCAGTAGAATCGAAAGCGCTATTCCCTATGGCATAAAAGGGTTTGTTATAATGTAGATAGTCTAAAACAGAAGGCATTATATCTATTTGTTGCATTAATTCTAAACTCTCGCCTTTAAGCAAACTGTCTTTTGCTTGGAAGAAAATAATAGGAATAGCATAGGCTCCAAGACTTTTCTGGAAATAAGTTTGCTCGCTAATTGAGGTGTGGTCAGCCGAAATGATAAATAATGTATTATTGTACCAATCTTCTTTTTGGGCACTTTCGAAAAACTCTTTTAAAGCATGGTCTGTATATCCAATACTTTCGTGAATTACCGAAGTCCCTTTAGAAAATACATTTTTGTATTTTTTCGGTATTGTATAAGGGTGGTGCGATGATAAAGTAAATACACTGTTAAAGAAAGGTTGTTTAAATCCCGACATCTTCTTTACAACGTATTGTAAATAAGGTTCATCAAAAATACCCCAGTTACCATCGTAATCTTTAGAGTTAGGATATTCATTCATTCCATAATAGTCTTCGAAACCCGACATATAACAGAATTTATCGAAATACATTGTCCCATTTGCTCCTCCATGCATAAAAGAGGTGTAGTAACCTTCTTTTTTTAGAATATATGCTAAACCCTCTGTTTTGTTAGCGGCATAAGGTGATGCGGCATATGCTTTGTCCATTAACGATGGTGTGGAATTAAAGATAGAAGGTAATGCTTCCATCGAACGTTTCCCATTGGCAAAGCTGTACCTAAAACGAAGTCCTTGTTGTGACAAAGAATCGAGGAATGGGGTATATCCTGGTGAACTAGGGTTGTTTAAATGTGAGTATTCTTTACCGAAACTTTCTAGGATTAAGATGACCACATTCATAGGTTTGAAAGGGGGCTTCTTGAAATGCTTGATTGGAGAGAAGATTTGTTTTATTTCATCATTGGTAAAGTAATTCTTTTTTGAAACGCTTTTTTTGTTTACGGTATTAATAATAGTAAACGGTGTGTTAAGTACTAATGAGATCGTTTGTGGGCTTGCAAATTTTGCAGCAGAAGTTATGGTAATTGGTTTAAGGTCAGTGCCTCTAATCGTTCCGTACGACGCTCCTATAATTAGGGTAAATAATGCTAATTGTTTTATTCTGACTTTGATAGACGTTGCTTCCCACTTATGACTATTAACTTTGGGATAAAACTTTATTAAGATAAAGGTAAAAAATAGTCCGATTAAGAATATAAGCCAATAATCTAATAAATATCCTCCAGCCATATTTTTAAAATCATCGGATTTGATAACATCAAAAACATCGAAAGTAGATCGCTTTTGGGTGAATTTAAAATATTCGGAATCTAATAAGTTGGTAAATATTAATAAGGCATTTACAATGATAAAAATAGTTTTAAGAAGAGATTGGTAGATTTTTTGTGTGATTATAGCTATTGGTAAAATACTTAATAGAATAAATAATGAGTTGTAGATGCCTATGCTAACTAAATCAAATCTTATTCCAACGATAAAAGCCCAAAGAATTTTTCCAAAACTAGTATCCGAAAATTTACTATAATTAGAAATAAAGAAATATAAACGAGTAGCTTGTAGTATTGCTACAAGGAGAAGTAAGCGGTAACTTAAAGTTTTGATATAATCGAAATAAACTTTCATTCTTTGCAAAGATAGAAATAAAAAAGAGCCACATTATAAAATGTAGCTCTTAAATAATTTTTTTAACATCTTTTAGTGACCACTAGCATTGTTAATAGCATCTTTATTATCTTCGGTCCAATATACTTGTTTGATGAAAGTTTCTCTAAAAGTATTTTCCCATAATAAGCCATTTATAGATTTCCAGTGGCTTCCATCAGTAGAGATGTAATCGCTAGTTCCTGTAGAAGCATCACGTTTATAACGACGAATTTTGTATTCAATAGCAATAAGAGGAACCTGAGTATCGTTGCCTTTAGAATCTTTTACAGTAATATTACTAATTAATCCAGTTGTAAGGTTATTAACTAGTCTGTTAGACATTACCACTAGAGTTGTTACAGTGTCTTGCTGATCTGCGGGGAAAGTAGAAATATAATAATCGTTTTCAACAACTTTTCCTTGTACAATAGTTTCTATAATATCATGATCTTCATTCTTTTTATCACCAAGTACACAACTGCTAGGAAATGTTCCTAATTCGCCTTTTATTACTCCTTTCAATTTATTATTGTTCATTATTCTGTTAATTTTCATTTTCTTGTCAACGCTACCATCAACACTAAATTTAACAGATTTTGCATCGCCATAACCATAATCATCAGTCCAATAACTAGCTCCAGGATTACCACCATCATTTATTTTCGATAAACGAGATAAGTATATTCCCTCTAAATTGCTATATGAATTGTAAACTCTTAAATGAACCTTCTTTGTTGAGGTTTCTCCATTGTCTGTAGCAGTATATGTAAAAGTGTAATAAGGGTTTGAGCTTGAAGAAGCTAAACCTAAATCAATATGCCCATCGGTTTCTATTCCAATTGAGGGATCGTATGTTACAGTAACAGTTGGGTCTGTTTCGCCATATCCACTTACTCGATATCCTGGATATTTGTAATTAGAATTGAGGGTTTCTGCCGACCAAAATTCTCCTTTATCATCAACAGTATATTTGTTTAAAGTCACTGTGTCAATAAAAGATTGAACATCGCCTCTTTTTATAACTTCATCAGAGATAGAAGGGTCTTTAATTCCTTGTTCATTATAAAGTACGTATTTAGTATCTTGATAATAAACAACATATGGTTCAAGTTTTAAGCTTAAAGAAGGAGGGTAGTTTTCCTTTTTACAACTAGAAATAAAAACAGTTGCTGTTAATATTACGATAAACAGACTTAATGCACTTTTCTTCATTCTATTCTATTTTAAATTCGGTTTTTACGGTTCTACGATTGACAAATATAACAAATTGTTATTAAACAACAAGCCTAGAATAGGTATAAAACGTATTTTTACTATACTTCTAAAGTTATTTTGTGTTCTTTTGCCAATTTTCTTAGATTAAGAATAGCGTAACGCATTCTTCCTAAAGAGGTGTTTATGCTTACTCCTGTGGCTCGAGAAATTTCTTTAAAGCTCATATCTAGATAGTTTCGCATAACTACAACTTCTCTTTGGTCGGTAGGTAAGAATTCCAACATTTGTCGTATATTATTCAATATTTGTTTGTTGACAATGTGGTCTTCTATATTATAATTATTTGTATCTATAAATATATTCTCGTCTTGTTCATCGCCAGAAATCATTTTTCGTTTCTTCTGATCTCTAAAATAATCGATAACAAGATTATGTGCAATTCTTGAAATCCATGAAAAGAAACGACCATTATCTTGGTATTTTCCTTTCTGGATAGAATTTAATGCTTTAATAAATGTATCCTGAAATACGTCTTCTGCTACTTCTCGTTTTTTTACTAAAAAGAAAATGTAAGTGTACAAACGATCTTGATGTCTGTTAAACAATCGTTCTATTCCACTTTCGTCTCCTCGTAAAAATACTTGAATCAGATCGGAATCTGTCTCAATTTTTTTTATCATACGAAATCTCTAATTGGTTAGAGTAAAGTAGAACTATAGGCGCTTAATTTTAATGAGTAATAAAGTTTATTTAACAATATCTATACAATAAATACGTAAAAATTGATGTTTTATTGCACATTGATATATTTTTGTAAATATAAGGTCACAAAAGCAAAAAATCAAATTTTTATGCATAAAAATATAATTGTTAAGGGAGCAAGAGTTCATAATCTAAAGAATATTAGCTTGGAATTGCCGAGAAATCAATTTGTTGTAATTACTGGTGTTTCGGGAAGTGGGAAGTCTTCTTTAGCTTTTGACACTCTATATGCAGAAGGTCAAAGGCGTTATGTAGAGAGTTTATCTTCGTATGCTCGGCAGTTTTTGGGTAAAATCCAGAAGCCAGATGTTGATCATATTCTTGGAATTCCTCCTTCTATTGCTATTGAGCAGAAGGTTAATACTAAAAATCCGAGATCTACAGTTGGTACATCGACCGAAGTTTACGATTATCTTAAGCTTTTATTTTCTAGGATTGGGAAAACTATTTCTCCTATTTCTGGAGGATTAGTAAAGCGGAATACGATTAATGATGTGACTACTTTTATTACAGAGTTAAATCAAAATACCAAAGTTTATATTTGTGCAGCTGTAGAGTTAAAGGACAAAAAAGAAATTATTGAGCAATTACAACTGTTACAATCTCAGGGTTTATCTAGATTGGTGATAGAGGGATTGTTAATACAGATTAGTGAGTTGTTAAAAGATTTCTCGAAATTAAACAAATTAGTAAATCATAAAGTCTATCTATTAATAGATAGAGTTAAAGCTTCCAATGACGAAGCTTTATTGAATAGAATTGCAGATTCGATTCAAACTGCATTTTACGAGGGAAAAGGCAATTGCACTGTATTTGTTGAAATTAATTCGGAAATGAAACCTCATTATTTTTCGAATAAATTCGAATTAGATGGAATTACTTTTGAAGATCCTTCTACTAATCTATTTACTTTTAATAACCCTTTAGGAGCTTGCCCTCGTTGCGAAGGTTATGGAAAAATTATTGGAATAGACGAAGACCTTGTTTTTCCTAATAAAAATCTATCTGTTTACCAAGATGCTATTGTGCCCTGGAGAGGAGAGAAATTGAGTAGATGGAAAGACGAATTAATTTATATTGCAGATAAAATTGATTTCCCAATTCATAAACCTATTTATGAATTAACGGATGAGCAAAAAGATTTGTTGTGGACAGGAAATGAATTTTTTGGTGGACTGAATGCCTTCTTCCATATGCTGGAAAAGGAAAGTTATAAAATTCAAAACAGAGTTATTCTTTCTAAATATAGAGGGAAAACAATTTGTCCGACTTGTAAAGGTAAACGACTAAGAAAGGAAGCTTTGTATGTGAAAATTGGTGAAAAAAGTATTGCTGATTTGGTTGATGTTTCCATTACAGATTTATATGTTTTTTTTAAGAATTTCCAGTTTACCGAAAAAGAATATGAAATAGCTAAAAGAATTCTGGTAGAAATAAATTCGAGATTGGAATTTCTTGTTAATGTAGGGCTTGGTTATTTAACCTTAAACAGGTTATCTTCTACATTATCGGGAGGCGAATCGCAGAGGATAAATTTGGCAACTTCTCTGGGTAGTAGCTTAGTTGGTTCTCTTTATATTTTAGACGAACCTAGTATTGGCTTACATTCGCACGATACCGAAAAATTGATTCGTGTTTTGCGAAAATTGCAACAATTGGGGAATACTGTTTTAGTTGTGGAACACGATGAAGATATTATGCTTCAGGCAGATACAGTTATTGATATGGGGCCTTATGCTGGAACTTTAGGCGGTGAGATTGTTTTTCAAGGGACTTTGAAAGATTTGATAAAATCTAACAGTTCGCTTACAGCTAAATATCTAAATTTTGAAGAGAAGATAGAAGTTCCAAAAAAACGACGGAAATGGCATAATTACATAGAAATAATTGGTGCGAGAGAGAATAATCTTAAAAATCTGACACTAAAAATTCCTTTAAATATTCTTACTGTAATTAGTGGTGTAAGTGGTTCCGGTAAATCGTCATTAATAAAAAAGATTTTGTTACCTGCTTTGCAAAAGATAATTGGAGGTTATGGCGAAAGGACAGGTCAATATGATGTATTGAAAGGCGATTTTGCTAAGGTTTCACAGATAGAATATGTGGATCAGAATCCTATTGGAAAATCGTCTAGATCAAATCCAATCACATATATTAAGGCCTATGATGAAATCCGAAAATTATATTCTGAGCAACAATTAGCAAAACAAAATGGATATAAAAGCGGACATTTTTCGTTTAATGTAGATGGTGGTCGTTGTGATGAGTGCAAAGGAGAAGGTGAGATTAAAGTTGAAATGCAGTTTATGGCGGATGTCTATTTGACTTGTGAAAGTTGTAATGGACAACGATTTAAACAAGAAATACTAGATGTTCAATATCAAGGAAAGAATATTTATCAAGTGCTGGAAATGACTGTGGATGACGCAATTCTATTCTTTAGCCAAACTAAAGGGAGTATTGAAAAGAAAATTTTACAAAAGTTGGATTTGCTTTCTGATGTTGGGCTTGGTTATGTTCATTTAGGTCAATCATCGAGTACTTTAAGTGGTGGAGAATCGCAAAGAATAAAGCTAGCTTCATTTTTGGGAAAAGAAAAAAATACAAATAGTCTTTTCGTATTCGACGAACCCACAACAGGTCTGCATTTTCATGATATTAAGAAATTATTATCAGCAATTAATGCTTTGATTGATCGAGGTAATTCAGTAATTATTATTGAACATAATTTAGAAGTGATTAAGTCAGCCGATTGGCTGATTGATTTAGGCCCTGAGGGAGGTGATAAAGGAGGATATATTGTGGCTGAAGGTACTCCTGAAGAAATAATAAAAGAAAAGGCCTCTAAAACTGGATTTTACTTGAAAGATAAGTTGAAACAATAAAAAATTTAATAAAAAATGTTAAATCATATTGTAGTTGACTTTTTTTTCTTAACTTTAATACGGTTTTATTAATAAGATATAAATAGAGATAAATTATGAAGATAACATTTAACGAGTTAAGAAGAATTAAGAATAGTTTGCCAGAGGGATCATCTCATAAAATGGCTGAAGAATTAGGTCTTAGTGTTGAAACAATAAGAAATTATTTCGGAGGTACGAATTATGAAAAAGGCGATACAACAGGTTTGCATATTGAGCAAGGTCCTGATGGAGGAATTGTTTTGTTAGATGACGATACTATTCTTAATAAGGCCAAAAGTATTCTTGGTGAGTAAGCAATAAGAGTTTCTAATTTCTAGAAAGTTGTATAAAACAAACTTAATGAATATAGCACATTAAAAAATAAGATACTGTTTCTACAAAATTAGTTACATGAAAGAGGGCTTCTATTAATTTAGAAGCCCTCTTCTTTTGTGTATGCTTAATGTTTGATTAATTGCTTAACAATAGTGCGATTATCGTCTGTTTGAATTCTTATAAAATAGATTCCTGAAACTAATTTTTTGAGAGAATAACTTTCTTGAGCAGTCGTATAAGTATTGATTAGAATCCCAGATGTATTGAAAACTTGAACTTTAGATATTTTTGAATTTATAGATTTAATATTGAAAAAATCTTTGCTAGGATTTGGGTATATTGAAATATTATCATTAAAAGATATAAAATCGATTCCAACACTTGTGGTATATAAATCGCTTTCCCAAACCCCTCTACCATAGGTTGCTGCTCTTAATTTATTATTTACTATTTCTAAATCGGTAATTTTGATATTAGGTAATTGATCTGAGTAAAGAATCCAACTATCTAGTAAGTCATTGGTGTAATATACACCAAAGTCGGATCCTATATAAACGCCATGTTCTGGATTATTTTCTATGGTTATAGCAGAGCTAGAGGTTTGATAGATACTCCCTTGTACAATTTCAGAAGTTTGTCCACCATCGGTAGAGTGGTAAACACGACTGTACGAGCTGCTTTTTAGGAAATATACGTCTAAAGGATCGTTGTCGGAAACAACGATGTCTACTACTGGTTTTAAGTATGGATTACCCGATTCTTGCCAATTATTTCCACCGTCCCAGGTGTAATATAGATGGTTATCTTTGGCGGCATAAATATAATTTGGATTGGAAGGTGCAATAGTCACAACATTAAAATTTTCGTCGTCTGAGAAATTTGAAATTGAAGACCATGAATCTCCGTTATTGGTACTTTGAAATATATTTTCTAAGCCAATAGTAAGGTTTGACGTTTGTGAGTTACATATAGCGATGGGAGTAACCCAGATTCCGCTTTCTCCATAATCCGAAGGGGTAAATATAGAGGAGCTGTTATCTCCACCAGATGTCGATCGTCTAAAACTTCCATTCTGTGAAGATAGATAGACATAATTAGAGTTAGAAGGACTAATAATAGTTGAGGTACCATCTGCTCCCATTATATGCTTCCAGTCTCCATTAACACTAAGATTGGTTCCGTTATCTTGACAACCAATAGAAATTTTTGAAGCATCTAAACTGCTACTCAAACTATATATTTGTAAGATATTTAAGCCAGTACTAATGTTTTGCCAGTTTCCTTCGTTAACATTTTTAAAAGCACCACCATCAGAACCACAAGTTAAGGTATTGCCATATGTATCTAAGGAATGGATGTCTGCATGGGTGTATGTACTATTCGAATTATAAACCCAGTGAGTGTAATTATTCCAATTACTTCCTCCATCACTTGAAGTCCAAATGTTAACTCCGCCAGTGTATATTTTATTTTTATCTGTTTTGGAAACAGCAATTGCTAAATCGTACCAAGCTTGAGAACTATCGTCTGTACCATCGGTAGCATAGCCCAATAAGTTAATATCTGTAAGCCCTACTTTTTTTGTGAAACTCGAACCGCCATCAGTAGACAAAAACACGCCATTAAAATCATTACCGCCATCTGCTATAAGTAAATAAATATAAGAAGAGTCGGCTGGAGTTATATCCATTGCAATTCTACCTATCGAAGTTTGTAAACCGTTAGAAATGATTTCAAAGTTCTCGCCACCATCGTGTGAACGATAGAAATAATTTTTGCTTACAGCAAAGACGGTGTAAGAATTCTGAGGATTTACTTTCACCTCCATAATATCGGTACTGCTGATAACTTGATGCCAATTGACCCCATAATCTGAAGATTTATAAAGTCCATCTTTAGAACCCGCAAAAATAATATTAGATTGCGTCGGAGCAATTTCAAGTGCGTTGATTATTAAGGCTTCACTTTCGAAATTATTGAATAAACCAGAGGGTTCCCAAGTCGAACCTCCATTTGTTGATTTATAAACCCCTACTCCATAAGTATCTAGTCCATCTCTATCTCCCGTGCCAAGATATACGATATTTGAATTGTTGGGGTCAATGGCAATATCCGAAGTTCCTAAAATGGGGAAATTGTCTGTGTTGGTATTCCAAGTGCTTCCTCCATCGATACTTTTCCATACTCCTCCTGATGCAGCACAAGCAAAAATAGTTTGTGAATTATTGGGGTCAATCGTTACAGCATTTACTCTTCCATTGCCAGGGTTATAACCTGAGTTTCCATTGGTCCAAGTTTCTAATCCAATTGGAATCCAATTGCCATAAGTTTGCATGGAATGGTCTTGGCTTTTATTTTTAAGAAAATGTTTAATTTTTGTGTTTTGTGGAATAATATTTCCATTCTCGTTTAAAGCATTTGATTCTTTCCTTCTATATCGTTCAAGATGTTTACTCCATTTGTAAGAGGAAATATTTCCTAAATTAGATATATTTACTTTTGTAGAATGTTGAATGTTTCCGACCCAATCTTGGTTTTGTCCATTCAGTACAATTGTAATGAATAAACTAATTATTAAATATTTGTTTCTCATAGTTTTGTTTAGACTTACCTATTAAGGTAATAGTTGTTTTATCTATATTTAGTCGTTAAAAATTATAATTCCTTATTATTGGTTCCCATAATTATTTTGTGAAATAATATCCCAATCCAAATTCTACTATATCTGCTCTTGCCCAATGGGTTTTCATGGTAACATTTGCCAATAAATGTTTAGATAATTTTGCTCTAAAACCTATTCTGTGGTATAAATAGCCGTCATTTTTGTAATATGGGGCAATGTAACTTCCAAGTTGAACAATAAACCCAATCTTTCCATAATTAATGGTGTATGATGCGTGTATTCCAAACCTTCCAGCATGTAGGAATGGATTAGGGTCTTCGCTTTGAATGAGCCTTTGGTTAACTACGCCATCGTAAAAATAATCAGCCCCAGCGCCCCAACTTGATTTTCTCATTACGGTATATAAGTATTCGAAAGTGCTGTTTCCTGCAAAGTATTTTCCGTGATTGGGTTCTGTAAATTCTTTTACCCCCCCTGCGGCTATGAACATGAAAGTGTGTTTGTTTCGGATAGGAAAAGCTTGTATAATTCTTGAATTTTGTCTGCCAAAATAATATCCTGCAGATAAGTGCCAGTCGGCTAAATTTAATCCGAGATTTGGGGTTTGTATTTTCCCATTAGAAGTATGGTTAAGCCCTAGTCCTGTTTTAATGTATAATTTTCTATCTAGTAGGTTAGCTTTAAAATCGAATGAAAAGTGAACAAAGTAATTGATGTGTGAACCAATTGCAATATTATAGATATTGTCTTTTAAATTATATTTTTTATTTAAATATGCAAGGCCAAAACCAAATGTAAAATCGAAATTGAAGGACCCTTGTTGAAAGTATGGGGCATCGATAAATCCATATAATGCGTTGATTTTCCCAAAAATATCATCGTTGCCAAGTGTGCTATAGAAATATCCAACACCTAAAGATGGGTAACGGTATAGTTGATGCCATGATTTTTTTCCGTAAGTTGATTTTCCAATTTCTAGAAGAATACTGGTTGTGTAATCTTCTATTAATGAGCTTAATGATTCTCTATGAACCAAAAGCATACCTTTACTATATTGTGAGGAAATAAATAAATTGTCTGTAAACTTAACTTTAGAACTGTCATTTTGTGCAGAGCTATTAAAAGTAGTTAGTAGTATTATGGCATAAAATAGAATCGATTTAATATTCATTTGTAATAATTATTGTAAAGTCAGCAAATAATAATTTGTTGTGATTAAATAATTTCTTAAATACGGTATATTGTTGATTAGTTTATTTTGTTTTCTAGGCTTTAGTCCGAATTTTATTTCGTAATTAGGATTAATGAAATAGAATGTTTTCTTTTTAATTTGGTAATTATACTTTTTTACAATTTTCTCGAAACGTTCTATGGTAATGCCTGTATCTTTAACTTCTAGTAGGTTCTCTATCTGATATTCGGGTTCTTTGAATAATTTCAAGATACCTCTGTAAATAGGTTTGGGTAGGTTATGGTAGTAAGGAGTGGTAGATAATATTTTGCTTTTGCAGATTTGTTGATGTCCTCCAAAAGGGTTCTGAAAAGGAGGGAAGCCTAAAAAGAAGAGCCCTTTTGGTTTCAAAAATTGTTGGACAAAATCCATAAAGCGCTCTTGATTGTGGATATGTTCAAGTACATCGCGCATAAAAACAAAATCAAATTGTCCTAAATCTTCAGATTCATAAATATCTTGTAAAATAAATTGAGTGTTGTTTTTGTTAGGATGAGATTCGAAAAAAGATTTTGCGTTTCGTATTTTATTTTGGTTCATATCGACGCCAATTATTTGGCAACCCATATCTGCAAAAGGTTTTAGATTTCCGCCCTCGCCGCAACCAATTTCAAGAATTCTTGTATTTTTATCGAAAGATATTAATCCTTGAACAAAAGGTATGACATGTTTTAAAGTCGTGTCGGCTTGTTCGTTGAAGTATGAATATCTGTCGGTATGACGTTTTTGCATATCTTAAAAATCTCAATTTATGCAAAGGTAAATTTTATTACGATTTGAGCCTAATGATATTTCTGAAAATATTCTGAGGAAAATAAAACATTAGAGGTTGGTGTCTTAAAGTCCAATATCTTCTCCTCCTTCTCTCGATTGTGAGCGTTTTTTGTGTTTTATTGCTTTTCCTATTTGATAAGTGAAGCTAACTAAAACATAAGTGGGATATCTTTTAAAATGTAAGTGACTTAAGTATTCGTCTGTATCTACGTGTATGTCGAATTCTCTTGTTCGCAGGATGTCTGACGCACGAACGCTTAGGCTAGCTTTATTGTCCCAGAACGATTTTCGTAAGCCTAAATCTAGCCATTGCATAGGTTCAATATAGCCTTGAGGTATTACACGTTCTCCGTAATAATGATAAGACATTTGTAATTTTATCCCTAATGGTAATTTGATATTTGATATTATTTTACCCGACCAAGCAAAGTCTTCGTTACTAAGGCTTCCGTCAGTTTTGTCTTGTAAAACTGAGTAACCAATATTGGCACTTCCGTTAAAATCTAACCATTTGTTAAATTTATAAGTTGCAATTAATTCTGTTCCATAAGACGAGCCATAATCTAGGTTTAGATAAGAAATAACGCTAATGCCAGTGGTATCCCTAGATTTAATTCGTTTTACAGCGTTATTTATATATTTATAATAGATAGAAGGCATTAATCGGAGCTTATCCCATCGCTTAGAAAAGTTAATCTCTGTAGAGTGAATATTTTCTGGTTCCAGATTTGGGTTTCCTACTCGATAACTATAAGCATCGGCATAGTCATGAAGTGGGTTTAATTGTCGAATAGAAGGTCTGTTTACACGTTTGGAATAGCTGGCCCCAAACTCAGTCGTTTTATTAACTTTATATTGTGTGTGTATAGATGGATAGTAGTTGTAACGCTGTTTGTATGTGTCGCTAATTTTACTATTGTTTAGTTGGAATTGATAATCTGAATATTCTAGGCGAAGACCAATTTGATAGTTGAATTTATTAATTGATGATTTGAAAAGTGAATATATTGCATGGGTTTGATCGATGTAATTAAATTGTGAACTTAAATTACTGTTTGTTTCGAGTAGACCGTTTATTGGATTGAATGATAATACATCAATTTTGTTTTCTATTTGTCGGTATTCTCCGTCTAATCCAGTTTCTATAGAGGTATTATCGCTGAGAGGATAGTTATAGATAATTTTATAATGGCTTATTCTACTATTATTATTTTGAATATTATTTTGGATGTCTAAAGTGTCTCCTTTGGTTGGGGATAGTGTACTTTCAAAATAATTGGCATCTTCTTTCTGCCCATTCATAGAGTACGATGCGTTGACTTCTATATATTGTTTAGGCTTATTAAATTTATGTTTGTAGTTAGTTTGTAAATCAACTTTTGAACGAAGAATATCCTCTGTATTGTCTCTTAATGAGGAATTTATTAAATCTTCATTTTCATCAAAAAACTCATAATTATAGGGTATGCTTTTATCTTTGTTAGCTATTGATAATAGGGTTTCGAATCCTAAAGTATTATTTTTGTTAAACTTATAATCTAAACCAAAAGTTCCCATATGAGAGTTGCTTAACCGTCCTCCTTCAGAGGTTTGATTCATATAATAACTAGTATCAGCAAAGATGTTTTTTTGATAAGATTCTCTTTCATAATTCCATTTGTTATATTTATATCCATAAGTGCCATAAATATTAAACTTTTTAGTTCTAACTCCACCAGAAATATTTGTTCCCGCTTCTCTGTAAAAGTCTGAAGAAACGGTAACCGATAAGTTCTTGCCATTGGCTTGTGCCTTTTTTAGTTGAATATTGATGATTCCTCCCATTCCTTCTGGATTGTATTTTACAGAAGGATTAGTAATTACATCGATAGACTCTATATTGTTGGCTTGAATTTGTTCAAGAAGTGCGGATTGATTCTCTGCGGTAACTACGATGGGTCTGTCGTTTATGAGTATTCGTATATTCCCATTTCCTCTTAAACTAATGTTTCCGTCTATATCGATGCTGATAGAAGGAATTTGTTCTAATGCTTCTAAGGCCGATTTGCTTTGCATGGTTAAGTCTTTAGATACATTAAATGTTTTACTGTCAATTTTATTTTCGAAGAGTTCTTTTTCTGCTTTTACTTCGACTTCTCCAATAAGATCTGTATCGGGGGTTATTTCTATCTTCCCTATTTTGAACAAACGATTATTCTTATCTAATTTAAACGATTTTGTCTTTTTTTTAGCATAACCCATAAAATCAACTATCGCATAATATTCACCATAATTAATTTCTATTCTAAACCGACCGTTAACATCTGTCATTCCTCCTGATACAATTGAACTGTCTTTTACGTTAAGGATGCTTATTGATGCAAATTGTAATGGATTATTTTCTCCTGTTTCGATAACCTTACCAACTATAAGTCCTTTATCTTTGGGTAAGATTGGTTGATTGCTTCTGTCTCTTTGTGCAAAAAGATGTAGTGAACTGCTAAGAAAAAATGTAATTAAGATAAAGGTAAATAATTTATTAATACTGTTCATTAGTCTTGTTATTAATTGTCAAACTTAGTGTCTTAAAATAAATAATTTAAATATTTAGATATGCCTTAGACCGTATAAATTCTAAAAGGTTTAATCGAATTAAATAAATTTTACCAATGGTGCCAAAAAAAAGCCGAACAAGTCGGCTTTTAGAGTGTGTTTAGAAATCTTATTGTACTAATTTGAATTCAACTCTTCTGTTTTTAATTCTTCCTTTATGAGTTGTATTATCTGCTATAGGATTTTCTGGTCCATAACCTTTTGCTGTCAATCTTTTATTGTCAATTCCTTTACTAATCAAATAATCGACTACAGATTGAGCTCTTCGTTTTGATAATAAATAGTTATAAGTTTTGTCTCCGGCATTACAGGTATAACCTCCTATTTCAATATTGTATTGGTCACAGTCTTTTATAAATTTGACTAATTCGTCCAGTTCGGTAAACGATTTTGATTTAAGATTTGCTTTATCAAAATCAAACCAAATATTTTCTAAAACAATAGGTTTGCAGCCTCCGAGAGAATTCATATCCATTGAAAGTAAAAAATCTTTGTTGGAATTTGACTGAGGATTGATACTCTCGGAATATAATGCGTAGCCATCAGAGTTAATATTTATAGCATAATTTTTCCCTTTAGGAACTGATGCTAAAAATTCACCTGTTTTTGGATCTGCTTTAATGCTAATTTTTTCTCCACTTTTAGTATCTGTAAAAGTGATATTCGCAGCAATTGGCTTTTTAGAATTATCATCTCTAACGGTGCCTCTGATTACAATAAAATCATTTTCTTCACTTTTTTCAGGGAATACATACATGTATATATCTTGTTCTCCTTTCGAATTTAATTTAATTGCAGAGAAATAGCCTCGTTTATTATCCGCTGAAGTAACGAAGCCAACATCGTCTCCTGTTGTGTTAACAGGGTAACCAATATTAACGGGCTCACCCCATTCTCCGTTTTCGTCTTTTGTACTTTTGAAAATATCAAAGCCTCCCATTGTTTTGTGTCCTTCGGAGCTAAAATACATTGTTTTCCCGTCAGGATGAATAAATACAGTTCTTTCGTTATAAATTGTATTTATTTTGTTACTTAATACTCTTGGATTTTTAAATTTCCCTTTTTCAGTAACGTCAGCAACCCAAATATCTTTCTCGCCGATTCCGTTTGGACGATTACTAACAAAGTAAACTAATTTGTTGTCTGGAGAAAAACTAATTGCAGTTTCTTGATATTTAGTGTTGATAGGGGCAGGAAGAGCAGAAGGTATGGACCATGTAGAGTCTTTGAATTCACTCAAATAAATATCTCCACCGTTTTTTCTACCTACATAAATGTAAAGTTTTTTTCCGTCGGGAGATACTGCTATTGTAGCGTCGTGGTATTTTGTATTAATGGGTGAGCCAATGTTTTCTGCTTTTCCCCAAATACCATTATCATTTTTATGAGCTATATATATATCTTCATATGAGCGTCCATATTCATCAACGTCTTTTGGATCTGAAGTTGGTCTTCGAGAAGTGAAAAATAGGGTTTTTTCATCGGCTGTGATAACAGGACTGTGATCGATGTATTTACTATTAACTTTTTGTATATTAACAACCATTCCACCGACAAAGTTTTTTATTAAATCTTTACCGTCATTGCATTCTTGAATTCTTTTATCAGCATCTCCTAGCCAAAGTTTCTTATCCTTTCCTGTATAACTTTTTTTGAATTGATTGTAGTAACCTATTGCTTTTTTAAATTGTAAGCGGAATTGGTACCCTTGTCCAATTCTATAAAGAATAATTTCAGATACAAGACTATCTAATTTGTATGCTTTTTTATAAAATTCTAATGATTTGAAATTGTTATTTGCATAGTAGTAACAAATTCCTATTTTAAAATTAAGTTCGGCATTATTAGGATTTAATTCCTCTGCTTTTAAATAATTTTCTAGGGCTTTATCGTACCAATCTACACCATCGTCGTAATAATCGCCCCCCGTGTATAGGTATTTTACTGCGGTATCGAAGTCTTCTTTTGATTTAAAATTTTCTTCTTTGAAATCAATGTTAGTTTGAGCTATAGAGATAATGTTAAATAGGATAACTGCTAATACAGTAGAGATAGTTGTCTTCATTTTGCTATTTCATGGTTAAACGTCAAAGATATAAAAAAAGCTTATAAATAAAGAAAATTGCAAGTTGATTTTTATTTTGGAGAATTGTGATGATTAGTATATTAATGAAGGAAAATTTGTTCCTAGTTACATGGCTAGTCTTTAGATAAATAGAAGTATTTCTTTTTACTGATTCGCATGTTTGTTCTTATTTATTACGGGGTTTGCATATATGTTATATGCAATTTCTTTCAGTTTTTCTTTCTCTCCATTAATTTCTGAAATTGATTTTTCTACATATTTATTGAAATTATTTATATCTTCATTTGTGTATTTGTGCTTATATACTGTAGTATTATTTAAGAAGTCAAAAGCTAAATAATTGTAGGGCCAAAGTTTATAATTTTTATATATCTGATGGTCTATTTCATTTATAAAAGAGTTGATAATTTCATTGTTGGAAAGTTCTTTCTGATCAAAATTATTTAAGATTGTGTTTAATCTATTTCCAAAGCCAATATGAATTCTTCCTTTAGGTGCAACAGTGCTGGTTGCTACTGAATGCATATCTTCATTTTCTGTTTTGATATATTTACCTTCAGTTTCAGTAATGTAAGTTTCTTTTATTTTACTTTTGAAACAAGGCTCTAATTCATAAGAAATAGCAACAGGCACAATGGCTAATTCATGTAGTGCTGTAATAATATCACGTCTATCTCCTAGGATCATTTTTAATAAGCCTTGTTGAGTTTTATCATTGCCATCTTTTGTTCTTCCATCCCTTTGGGCAATCCACAACGATTCATTTCTTTCTCGAATTACATTGTTAATATATTTGGCATGTAGAATGAAATTGTTGTACATTTCTATCCTAGTACCGTCTCTTTTAAGTGTAAATACTCGGTTTAATTTACCCAAAACTTTAAAGAGATCGTTTTTCATTAAATTATCGCCTACTGTAATTTCGGTTGTAGGAATACCATTTTGTTGTAATAACAATTGTAAAAATGCTGTGTCTAGAATGATATCTCTATGATTGGCAATAAATAGATGTCCTTTCCCTTTAATATCTTTAATTCCAGAAACCGTTAGTCCATCGGAGGTCTCGCTAATAATGTATTCGAGAAAAGGGTTTGAATATTTTTTTTGAAAATCAGCTATCGTTTTAATTGTTCTGAGTGCCTTAATATTTTCTTCGTGACTTTTTTGAGGGAGTAAGTAAGGTTCAATCTTCTCGAAGTCTTTATTGTTGATAAGCATCTCGATGGCATCTGGTACTTCGGAGTCGATAAACGGTCTTATTTCATCAAATTCTGGACTAATGTTCATTTTTTATAGTAATTTATTTTAAATAATTTTTAGTTAGATATACTTGCAGCACCTAATTGCTTAAGTTTAGACTTTAGAATATCTATTTGTTTATTTGTCAAATTTAAATATATTTTTTCTTTTGCAAATAATGTTTTGACAATTTCAAACTGTTCTTTCGAAGTGTTTGTTGGTTTGCCAGTGTAATTATTAATTGATTCTTGAATTATGATGTAACGTTCGTTGAGCGAGGGTTCTTGATTGCCATTCCGTTTGCTAATACTGGGATTCCCGAATGTCTGAATGTTTAATTTATCAAGATTGAATTGAGTTTCTGTTAACTCTTTGTACAGTCTGATATCGAGTTGGGTTGTCGTATGATATGCATTGATTAATCTTCCTATTTGCTTTTGACTTTGGTCAAGTTCTGTGATAAAATTGCTGTATTCTTTTTCAAAATTTTCAACTTTGTTCTGAAAAGTTATCATTTCTTGATGGTTCTCTTTCTTATGATTAGGGTAAGAAATAATATTAAAGTTTTGATGTAAATTTAAGTCCGATATAATTCCTTTTTTTACAGAATATATTGACAAACTGTATTTCCCTGTAAGAACTAATTGACTTCCGTTTGTGATAATAGGTTGTTGTTTGTTGCTTGTTATTCTAGATTTCGATGTGTATTTCATATCCCAAACTAAACGTTGTAATCCTGATGCGTATTTTTGTGGGATTTGTCGAATAATTTTACCAGATTCGTCTTTAATAACAAATAAAAGATAGCTGTTTTTTTCAAAATCTTCTTTTGTTAAGTCATCGAAATTAGGGTAATAGCGTTCTTTATTTTCCTTTTCTAAAGCACTGTTTTTATCTTGACGTTTTTCTTTTAAACTTTTAGGAGCTTCTTTAATGAAATAAGTGAATGTAACGCCCATTTTAGGATTCTCACCTTTGTAGTATGTGGCACCTTGACCATATAAGTGTCCTGATTGTACAAATTGCAGAGCATCTTTAATTGGGAATAAATAAAAGGGGGATTCCTTAGTTTTATTAATGTTTCTGAGAGGAGAATAATTGTCTAAAATATAAAATCCTCTTCCGAAAGTGGCGAGTACTAAATCATTTTCTCTTTTTTGAATTGAAATGTCTCTAACAGGAATTGTAGGGAGCCCATTTTTTAATTGTTGCCAATTTTGACCGCCATCAATAGTAAAGAAGAGACCAAATTCTGTTCCTAAGAAAAGGAGATTTGGGTTTTTATAATCTTCTACAATTGTATGTGCTATTTGTTTGTTTTCAAGCCCATTATTAATTGCTTTCCATGTTTTTCCTTTATCGAAACTTTTATAAACATAACTATTGAAATCCGAGTTCTTTCTGCCGTCGAAAGTGGCATAAACAACATTCTCGTTCAGTTGCGATGCTCTAACAGATGAAACATAGGTTTTTTCTGGAACGTCTTTTATTGAGCTGACTTTTCTCCAAGTTTTGCCATTATCTTCTGTAATTTGAATGAGTCCATCATCGGTTCCTATGTATATTAACCCTTCTTTTATTGGGGACTCGTCAATGCAAACAATATTCCCGTAGAGCGATGTGGAAGCGTTTTTTGCCACTGCTTCTGGAGTTTGCAATTTCCCCATTACTTTAATCTGATTTCTATCAATTTGACGAGTAAGGTCTGGAGAAATGACAGTCCAAGTATTGCCTTGGTCGTCAGATTTGAAAAGTTTATTAGCCCCAAAATATAATCTGTTATGATTGTGAGGGCTAATGATTAATGGAGCATTCCAATTCCAACGATAAGCCTCTCCAATAGGAGGTTGTGGTTGGATAGCTATTTTCTCACCATTAAGTTTATTGTATCTAACTAACCATCCATATTGAGCTTCTGAATATATTGTATTTGGATCAGTTGGGTCTACTCTAGATTGAAAACCATCTCCTCCAACAGTAGTGAACCAATCTCCATTAATAATGCCATAATTACTAATAGTTCTAGAAGGACCTCCTAGACTATTATTATCTTGAGTCCCTCCATAAACATTGTAGAAAGGAAATGCATTGTCGGTTTCTACTCTGTAAAATTGAGTGATAGGTAAATTGTTGATGTGTCTCCAATTTTCCCCTAAATCAAAAGTTTCGTATAAGCCGCCATCGCAACCTATCATTAATTGTTTTGTGTTTTTTGGGTTAATCCATAAGCAGTGGTCATCAACATGTTTTTCTTTAAGCTCAAATTTAGTCCAAGTTTTTCCTCCGTCTATGGAGTAACGGGAATAGGTGTCCATTGAGTAAAGTTTGTTTACATCTAAAGGGTCACAGTATAAGCGATTATAATATTGAGGGCTAGAGGCTACATATTTGCTCATTTTTTCCCAACTAGCTCCAGAATCAGTACTTCTGAATATTCCGCCTTTATCTTCTTGTGCTTCTACAATAGCATATAGATATGAGCTGTTGATAGGAGAGATGGTTATTCCAATTCGTCCCATTTTTTCAGAAGGTAATCCGTTTTCAATTTTATTCCAAGATTTTCCGGCATCTGTAGATTTATATATTGTACATTCCTTGCCTCCGTCTATTAATGTATAAACTCTTCGTCTTCTTTGATAGCTTGTTGCATATAAGATATTAGGGTTTTTATTGTCGATAATAATGTCGTTTATTCCAGTATTATCACTAATATTTAATATTTTATTCCAAGTTTTTCCGTAGTCTGTTGTTTTAAATATACCACGTTCACCTCCACTGCCCCACAGAGGACCTTGTACAGCAACATAAACATCAGAGTTTCTGGGGTCTATTACAATTCGTCCAATATGTTTTGAGGTTTTTAATCCGACATTCTTAAAAGACTTTCCTGAGTCAAATGAAATATAAATACCATCTCCAAATCCAATTGCTCTTTGACTATTATATTCTCCCGTTCCTACCCAGACAATATTGGTGTTGTTTGGATCTATTTCTACATCGGAGGTGGAGTATGAGCCATAGTTATCGAAAATAGGTTCCCATGTCTGCCCTGCGTTATTGGTTTTCCAAACATTCCCACTAGCTGCTGCTATATATCTTTCGGAGAAATTGTTAGGATTGACTGCAATATCAACAATTCTTCCAGAGGCAACGGCTGGCCCAATACTTCTGAATTTGAGTCCTGAAGTATTAAATTCATTTTTTGATTCTTGTTGACTAAAGGAGAGGATAGTGATAGAGAGGATAGTGATTAAGGCAAAGTATTTTTTCATGATATTTTTATTTTAAGTATAAAGATAAAAAAAGCAAGCTTAAAAAAGCCTGCTTCATGTACTTGTTTTATAATAATAATTATCTAATACTATCTTTTTTGTTCTTTTCTTCGAATAATTTTATTAGTTCTTCGGGTGTAAGACTCATATATTTGATTGAAAGTTTAGCATCATCAACTAAATCACTTTGAGGATATTGATTGATAAAATCTTTGTATGCAAGCTTTGCTTTTGTAGTGTCTTTAATATCATTCTCATATATCATAGCAATTAAGAATTTTGCGTTTGCCGCTTTCTTGAAATTGGGATATTTCTTTATTAAAGATTTAAATTTATGTATAGATTCTCCATATAGATTTATGCTTTTGCTTAGTTGACCGCTCATGTATAAATATTTTGCGGAAAGTGAATCTTTTGGATATTTTTCAATAAACTTTTGATATTCAATGATTGTTTTTAGTGCGATTTTATTGTTGTAAGTGTTTGTGCTATCGTTAAAACATTGTTGTTCTAATTTTGTGATGGAGCTTATCGCTTTTTCTTTTGCTGATTTTGTTGTATTGGAACAAGAAAATGCAATTATAGAAACGAGAATTAATACAGTTGTTTTTTTTAACATTTTTTTTTATTTAGCAGTTCTATATTTATATTTGATATCAACTTTCCCTTTCGAAATAGATGTAAGTTTTCCTTTTATTAATCGTCTTCTAATCGGAGAAATTTTGTCAGTAAATATTTTACCTTCAAGATGATCGTATTCATGTTGGATAACTCTTGCCATAGCTCCATCAAAAGTGTCTTCGTGGTAATTCCATTTTTGATCGTAGTAATGAATTTTTATCTGTGATTTCCTTTTAACATCTTCACGAATATTGGGGACACTCAAACATCCTTCATTAAAAGCCCATTCTTCACCAGATTCTTTAATCACTTGCGCATTAATAAATGCTCTTTTAAAATCTTTAGCCTCAGGGTACTCGTCAGATAGAGGGTCAGCGTCTATTACAAAAACTCTTATAGATTTTCCAATTTGTGGAGCCGCTAAGCCAATTCCATCTGTTTTGTACATGGTTTCCCACATATTCTCTATAAATGTATCAAAATTTTCAAAATTATGGTCGATGTCTTTTGCAACTTTTCTAAGGACGGGATGTCCATATAAATATATTGGTAATACCATTTCTGTTTTTTTTTACAAATTTAAGTCAATTTAATAAAAATAAATTGATTTTTTAGTGATAATTTTTTACAGTCTGTTTGTTATTTATGAAATATTAAAAAAACATTTATTACTGGAGAAATATGTAACCTATTTTTATTTTTATACGTATAAGTGAATGATAACACTTGCTATTCACTTTAAAACTTTTAGCCATGAAAAATTTATACTAAAAATTGTTACATCAGTATTTTTGCTTTGCTAATACTGATTCCTTTAAATTTAATGTCTAGTTCACTTAGCTTTTTGGTAAAACAGCCCAAGTCTATTGAAGGAGGGCATTCATACATTGTAAATGTAACTATTCAAAAACAAGATATTTCTGGTGTTTCTAAGTTTCAGGTGGAGTTGCCTGATGGATTTGCTATTAAAGCTATAGAAACTTCGGGGGCTAGTTTTATTAGAGATAATAATATTGGCAAATTTGTTTGGATTAATTTACCCAATGAGTGTGGGATAAATATTTCTTATCAATTGAATGTACCTATAGATGTAGAGGATGAGTACAAGATTACGAGTACGTTTTATTATTTGATTGGAAATGATAAGAAATCAGTATCTTATAATTCTTTTGTTGATGCAGAGAATTGTAGTGGGATTTTATCCTTACAGGAAATTAATACGTTACTGAAAATTAATCCTGATAAAGATATTTATTATAAAGTTCAGTTAGGGGCATTTACGGATTTACTAGATTCTGGATTAATACAAACTATTTATAGTGGTAATAAGCCTATAGAAATTGATTATAGTAATGGAAACTATATTTATACAGTAGGTCTTTTTCATAATTATTATGAAGCTAAGATTTATCAAGAATCTTGTGGGGTAAAAGATGCATTTTTAGTTTTATTCTATATGGGGAAAAGGATTGATAAGAATATGGCTTTGGAAATTTTAAATCATTAATTACTTTCGTAAATTTGTCCATCGGATATAACAGATTCTATATCATCAAAAAATACAATACTTGCCAATCCTGTCCTTTCGTTAATTGCAATAATCCCTAATTCGTTTGTCGAGGTAGTTTTGGATATGTTAAGAAAATAACATTCCTCACCTATATACACTAATAATTGATTCTTAGTTTTTGATAGTATTTTGTCGAATTGTTCTTTTTTCATTTCTTTTGAATAAATGAGTATTACTTAGGATATACTCTTCATTATTAATAACGCTTAATATTATAAAAAGATTGCACATGCCATGCCTAAAATTTATAATGTTGGTGTTATTAATTCGGTTCTAGAATACAATTGTGTAGTGTTTCTTTGTATATGATAGCCAAAAAGAACGATTTAACAAGATCAATAATTTATGATTAATTGGCATTGTTTCAATCTTATTTGAGGTGTTTAATTGTCTGATATTTATGGGGTTGATATAATTATTCCTTACATATTTTGTTGTCAAAGGCTTAGGAATATTAATGGAAATATTAAAAAAAGAGAGCTTAATTTTTTTTAAAATTAAGCTCTCTTTTTAAATTGTTATATTATTCTAATAATATGTTAGCCTATTATCTATAATGTTTGCATTTTCTTTAATTGCATTTATAGCTTGATAATTAACTCTATTATTAAATTCGTTATAGAGTTTTAATTCTTCAGATTCTGGTGTTGCTTTATCAGTTATTGTTTTTTCAGATACTTTTATAGCGTATACGCCATTGTTTCCTTGAATTGGAGAGACAAGTGTATTTGCAGGATTATAAAGAGCTTCTGCAATCACTTTTAATTCAGGACCTGCACCAGGAATGGAATAAGAATTGAACGTAATCTTATCTGCCTTTTGAACTTTTAATTTTAGATTTTCAGACATTATTGCAATGTTGTCATTTTGAGCTTTTTTGAATTCGCTTTCGATAAGTTCAGCTTTCTTTTGATTGATAACATAATTTTCGATACTTGCTTTTGCTAATTCAAAAGGAGTTGTTCCTTTCTCTCTGATTTCTGTAAGTTCAGCAATGACATATTTATCACCAAATTTAAAAACTTCTTCCGAAATGGTATTAAGTTCGTTTTTGTATGCCCAACGAATTAATTCTCTAGAGCCTTCAAGACCTGCAATATTTCTATCTGTCTTCTTTAAATTATTGGCTACTCTAGGAACTAATTTTTGTTCTTCAATTGATTTGTCAAATTGTTCCTTTGTTCTGTTTTCTCCAGCAAATTTACTTGCTAAATTATATACATAAGCGTCTGTTTGTTCGCTAGGTTCAATATTAGCAGTAAGGTAACCTACTTCTACTTTTTTGTTTTTTGTGCCAAGATTTAGTACTTCAATTATATGTAATCCAAATTGAGATTCAGCAACAACAATATCACCTTTTTTTGCATTGAAACAAGCTTTCTCGAAAGGTTTTACCATTTGTCCTTTTTGGAACCAGCCTAAATCTCCACCTTTTACCGCAGATCCCCCATCTTTAGAGTATTTTTTGGCTAATTCAGCAAAGTCTGCTCCATTTTTAAGTAGTTCTTGTAGACTATCGCTTAATGCAAGAATTTTAGAAGCTGGCATATCTTGTGATGGTTGTAATAATATATGTCGAGCTTCAGCAGAATCAGGAAGTTCTTTAATATCTATTAATTTAGCTATTTTGTATGCATTATTTTCTTCGTAGATATTAGTAACTGCACCAGTGTCTGCAGAAAACATAAATGTGTCTATTCTAGCTGGTAATTCTCCTTGAGCATAATAAGTATCATTAAAAGGTTCGTCAGAATTTAAATTGATATATCTTTTGGTATCTTTTTCTGTTGCAAATTCTTCTTTATTTTTTTCTAACCAAGCTTTTGTATTTTCTTTATCTTCGGCAGAAGGCTTGATGTCAAAAGTGACATAAGTAATATTTCTAGATTCATTTTGCTTAAATTTATAAAGATTTTCATCGTAATACTTTTTTAAATCTGAATTATTGAAACTGATATCCTCATCTTTAACTTCTGAATATTTTTTAGCTAAGAATTCAAAATTTACACTTTCATTATCCGCTTTAACTTCATTTTCAATATCAATTTTATTTGCATAAAATCCTTTTTGAATTAAAGTATTATATTTTGTAGCAATTTTATTCATTACTAAACCTTTCTCAAAAGCTACCCAAGAAGCACGAGCATTTCCAGAAGGGTCTTGGTCGAGGTTTTTCAAAAATGTAACGACCCTAGTTTTATCGAATATCTTAGTGTTTGGGTCTTGAAAAATTTGAATTTGTTTAATCTGAGGGTCAATATATTTCCCTTTGACCATATCTTCTAATTCCTCAGGACTTACACTTAATCCTAGAATGTTGTATTGGTCATCCATAGTGTATTGAATAACGAGAGCCTCCCAAGCTTGGTCGTATATTCCTTCCATCGTTTTCGGATCTACAGCGTCTTTTCCTGTATTACGTTTTGTGTTTTCTACAAACTCGTCTACTTTGGCTTGGTATTCTTGAAGCGTTACTTCATATCCTTTAATTTCGCCAGCGATAGGCTTAGAATTACTATTCCCTTTCTTTAAAAAGTCACCTAAAATAAATGCAAGAAGTGATGCTGCAATAACTACAGCTACTAGAATGCCTGCTTTATCTCTAATTTTTTGTAATGTTGCCATTTTATACTATTTACTTTTTTACAAATTAAGCGACGAAGATAATAAAAAATATTACTATAAGGCTTGTTAGGCTTGGATAATTTTGAATATTTATTGAATATTGGTTAAACTGGTTTTGTGTTGTGTTAAACTTATTTATTGATTGTTAAGTGTATTGCGTCTATTCTGTTGTTATTTACATCGGTTATTGAAAATGTAAACGTCTCTGTTTCAATAATTTCGTTTAATTTGGGGATGTTGTTGTGTAAAGATAGGATATAACCCGCGAGTGTTTCGTACTCATCTGATTCTGGAATATTAAATTGATATTTTTTGTTTAAGTAATCGATTTCTAAACGAGCAGAGAATTGATATTCGGAATCATTAATCTGAATTTCTAACTCATTTTCTTGGTCAAATTCATCTTCAATTTCTCCAAAAATTTCTTCAATAATATCCTCAATTGTTACTATGCCTGCTGTGCCACCAAATTCATCAACAACTATGGCCAAACTTTTATTCTCGTTAGTTAATTTAGTTAATAATTTCTCAGCAGACATGCTTTCGGGTGCAATGGGAATATTTAAAGTAATGTTTTTAATGTTTTTTGGATTGTTGAAAATTTCTAAAGTATGGGTATAACCGATAATATTATCTATGGATTCTTTATATATCAATATTTTAGAGAATCCAGATTCGATAAAAAGCTGTGTTAATTTTTCGATAGATTCATTCTGTTCGATAGCAATTATTTCTGTTCTAGGAATCATGCAATCTCGAAGTTTAATGTCGGAGAAGTCTAGAGCATTTTGGAACAATTCTACGTCTATTTCTTGTTTATCGTCTCCAATATGTTCTTTTTCTTCTTCAGATAAAAAAAGGCTATCAATATCCACTTTTCTAAAAACAGAGACTTCTTGGTCTAAATCCTTCTTGGGAGCTACTATTTTTAGAAAGAGATTGGAAACTATTATAGAAAATTTCGCAATAGGGTAGAGGATGATAAAAAAGAAAATTAGTGGTAATGAGAAAATATTAAGAAAAAAATTAGGGAGAATTCTAAAAATAGTTTTCGGTATAAATTCGGCAAAAACAAGAATAATAAAGGTAGAAATAAGTGTTTCTGTTAAAAGTAGTAAACCATTGTTTTTGATAAAGATTTCTAGATAAGGGTGTAAAATAATCGCGGTGAAGATACTATAAATAACTAAGGCAATATTATTTCCGACAAGCATTGTGGCAATGTACTGAGATGCATTATCGTAAAAAATACTGATGATTCCAGTAAAAGATTTTCGTTGTTTTTTGTCGAGTTCAAATTTTAATTTATTTGAAGCAACAAATGCGATTTCCATTCCGGAAAAGAATGCAGAAAATAAAATAGCTAGAATAATGATAAGGTAGTTATTCATTTTCTTTCATAGTTGTATTATTTTTTTTGCGAAGTTGCCTTCTAAAAGTATACATTAATAATGAAACAAAGAGCATTATTAAAAAAACACTACCGTTCTTAATATCGTTTTTATACCATTGCTGGACAGCTGCGAAAAGAGAGATTGCTGATATTAGCAACCATAAATATTCTAAAAGTATTCCTGCTTTACTTTTCATTTTTAATTGTTAAATTTTAATCAAAATTAAGTAAATTAGTTTGAAATTGAATGGTCTAAAAATATTATTTAATCAATTCTTAAAAAAAAGATATTAGATACAATATAGTATAGGTTTTCTCGTTACTATTTTTTATTTATATTTGTATCAATTTTAAAGTAAGACAGAATGTATAAATTATCTATAATAGTATTACTCTTTGGACTATCTACTGTTGTTTTTTCACAAGATATAATTGATAATCCAAGACCCATAACAACTGCTGTTCCATTTTTAACTATTGCACCCGATTCAAGAGCAGGAGGCATGGGAGATGTTGGTGTAGCAACTACTCCTGATATTAATTCGATAAAATATAATGTTGCTAAATATCCATTTGCAGAAAGTGATTATGGTGTGTCGATATCGTATACCCCATGGTTAAGGAAACTAGTTGGCGATATTAATTTGTTATATATTTCGGGATATAAAAAGATAGATGAACGGCAGGCAATATCTTCTTCATTAACTTACTTTGCCTTAGGGGAGATAACAACAACTGATGATCAAGGTAACGAAATGAAAGTTATTAATCCAAACGAATTTGCTTTTAAATTTGGATATAGCCGTTTATTAACTGATAATCTATCGTTGGGTGTATCTTTGGGATATATTTATTCTGATTTGACAGGTGGAATAAGTAACAGTGCTACAGAGGCAACCGCAGGGCAGTCTTTTGCTGCCGATGTTGGTGTATTTTATAATAAGGATATTAAAGTATCAGGAAAAGATGCTAATTATGCGTTTGGGTTAAGTCTCTCAGATATCGGAAATAAAATGTCATATTCAGGAGGTATAGAGAAAAATTTTATACCAACAACTATGCGTTTGGGCGGAGCTTTTACAATTGATATTGATGATTATAATTCAATAATGGGCTCTGTAGAATTTAGTAAATTATTAGTACCCACACCACCTATTTATTATAATAAAGGAGATGTGATGGAAAATGGAGATACAGCTGATGTTGGAGGTGAATATATTGAGTTTGGGAAAAGTAATGATATTTCAGTAGGAACGGCTATGTTTCAGTCTTTTAGTGATGCTCCAGGAATGTTGCAGTCGGATGGGACAAGAAGTGTTGCCCAAGAAGAGTTGAAAGAGGTGATGTGGGGAGTGGGCTTAGAATATTGGTATGCTAAGCAATTTGCTCTTAGAGGAGGTTATTTTCATGAGTCCATGATGAAGGGGAATAGAAAGTTTTTTGCTGTAGGTGTTGGATTAAAATATAATGTATTTGGATTAGACTTTGCTTATTTGATTCCTAGCGGAAATAATAGTCCGTTAGATAATACCTTACGTTTTACAATTAGTTTCGATTTTGCTAATGTAGAAGCTGCAAAATAAAGAAAATACATATAAGATAGTTAAGCCTTAGGATAATTGATATAAATTTTCTTAAGGTTTTTTTATTTCATAAATTTACAGAATGAATTTTAGAATAGGAGAGGGCTTTGATGTTCATGAGCTTAAAGAAGACGAAAGCCTAATAATTGGAGGCGTGGAGCTAAATCATTATAAAGGTACTGTTGCACATTCTGATGGTGATGTTTTGATACATGCCATTTGTGATGCTCTACTTGGTGCTGCAAACATGAGAGATATTGGCTTCCATTTTCCTGATACATCACAAGATTTTAAGAATGTAGATAGTAGGGTGTTATTGAAAAAAACATATCAATTATTAAAAGATGAAGATTATAAAATTTCAAATATAGACTCGACAATTTGTTTACAGAAACCAAAGTTAAAAGATCATATTGAATTGATGAAAGAAAGTTTGTCAGCAGTTTTAGGCGTAGAAACGAATCAAGTTTCTATAAAAGCAACGACTACTGAAAAATTGGGATTTGTTGGGAGAGAAGAAGGTATATCAGCAAGAGCTGTAGTTTTAATATTCAAATAAAAGCGATATGAAAAAGACAGTTGTTATTAGTGCAAGTTTAAAGCCTTATAAATATTCGAATAAAGTAGTTTGCCTCCTTTCTGATAATGAATATGAGGTTGTGGCAATTGGTGCGAAGAATGGAATGATTAAAAATATAGAGGTGCTGACGGAAAAAATTTCGGTGAGAGAGGTTGATACTGTAACTCTATATCTATCGGCCCAAAAGCAGGTAGAGTATTACGATTATATTTTGGGGCTGAGACCCAAAAGAATAATAATGAATCCTGGTGCTGAAAATGATGAATTAAAAGTTTTAGCAGAAAATAGTAATATCGAAGTTGTTGAACATTGTACCTTAATAATGCTAAATATGGGAATTTATTAATAAAATTGAAGTAAAAATAAATGCAAAAATATGGTTTGATAAGAAGTGGAATTTACCCTGCGCTTTTTTTAATTTTACTTTGGTTCATCAAAATTGGTGAATTTTATTTACATCAAGATTGGTATTCTTGGGGAATCTTACCTAGAAGCATAAGTGGTTTAAAAGGGATCTTATTTTCTCCTTTGATACATGGTAGTTTTAATCATTTGCTTTCTAATTCAGGGCCTTTGATTATTCTTCTTACCGCAATTGTTTATTTTTATAAAAAAATTGCTTTAAAAATATTTTTATTTAGCTATTTATTTGTTGGATTATGGGTATGGGTTTTAGCGAGAGAAAGTTATCATATTGGGGCGAGTGGATTAATTTATTCTTTTTTTGGTTTTTTGTTGTTCATTGGGATTCTACGTAAGCAAAAAGCGATGCTCGCAATTAGTTTAATCACAATCTTGTTTTACGGAAGTTTAATTTGGGGCGTTTTGCCGCAATCCCCTCATGTTTCATGGGAAAGTCATTTGTTTGGATTCTTTACAGGGATAATTTTAGCCTATTATTTTAAAGAAAATAAAAGTCCTTTTGAGAAAGATAATCCCATTATTAATGATGATCAGAAGTATAAGAATGACTTTTGGAATGATGTAATAGAAAAGTAATAAACCTTTAATAATTGATATGTTAATATTAGTAATATTATTATATTTTTCATTTCCCCTTGTAGTGATAAACTTAATTAATAGATTCCCTAT
>JAMOQL010000249.1 GCA_027064025.1 Bacteroidales bacterium | reverse complement strand
TTAAAGCCTGCCGTTCTGGTGGTGATAGATTGGAATAAACTATCGGTAAATGTTGTAGAATCGTTTTCAAAAATGAATATAAGAAAAGCCCCAATTAAAGTTAGCCCTACGGTACTTATGAGAACAATCTTAGTGTGTAAGCTATAACGTTTTTTGCTTCTTCTTTTTTGTGTTATTTCGTAAATAACATGATAACCGAGTCCTCCCACAATAATAAGAAGCATAACGGTATATTTAATTATTGCATTCATCCCCACCATGCTGTTGTCGAAGGTGGAAAAACCTGCGTTGCAAAATGCAGACACAGAATGGAAAATGCCTTGATGTAGCGATTCTAATAAGCCATAACCTTGAATAGAAAAGCCAATGGTTAATAAAATGGCGCCTATAAACTCGCTTACGAAAGTAATGATCAAAATGAATTTTAAGATGTTGTCAATCTCATGCAACGAAGCATTCTCTTGGGTATTAAAAAACGAATGCTTATGTTTTAAGTTGGTTTTCCCTCTTAGAGCCAAGATAAACGAAGAACTAAGCGTCATTATTCCAATAGCTCCCAATTGCATCAAAATAAGTAATACTAATTCTCCAACCCAATTATAACCCGAGGTACTAATGGTACTCAGACCTGTAACGCAAACCGCAGATGTAGATACAAAAAGTGTATCCATAAAATGAACAGGTTCAATATGTGTAACAATGGGAAGGTTCAATAATAATGTTCCTAATGCAATAAGAGTAGCAAAAGAAACAATTAAGGATTGCCAAGGATTGATATGTATATGTTCTTTTAATCTCAAGCTTATTTTTTATTTTAGAATCAAAATTACATTAATGATTAGAGTTTGGCTTATAAATACATAATTTTTTTGCATATTTGCTTTCAAAATATATAGATAATGGTTTTGAAATTTCTATCTGAGAAAAAATATATTTATATCTTGATATTTGTTTTTTCTTTTCTAATTTATGGTAACTCATTAAATAATAAATATGCCTTAGACGATGCTATTGTCATTACACAGAACGATTTTGTAAAGAAAGGATTTTCTGGAATTGGAGAAATACTTTCAACTGAATTATTTACGGGTTTTTTTGGAGTTAAAAAAAATCTAGTAGACGGCGGGCGTTACCGACCACTTTCTTTAATAACATTTGCTATTGAGTACGAATTGTTTGGTGAAAATCCATTTATTGGACATCTATTAAACATTCTTTTTTACGCCTTATCTGGTATGGTTCTGTATTTGGTTATATTAAATCTTTTTAAAGGTAAATTTAAAAATGAATGGGACTTTCTAATTCCTGTTTTTGCTACTATTTTGTGGCTGTTTCACCCGTTGCACACCGAAGTTGTTGCCAATATTAAAGGCCGAGATGAGATTTTCTCACTTTTAGGTTCTCTAGGAAGTTTGCTATTAATTCTGAAATTTTTAAATACAAGAAAGGTTTATTTATTAATTTCAGCGTTGTTTGTTTTCTTTTTGGCTTTGTTGTCGAAAGAAATGACGATTACTTATTTGTTGATTATTCCACTTAGTATTTATTTCTTCACAAAGTATAAATTTAAAGAAATTCTTTTTTCAACAGCCTTGTTATTAATTCCAACTGCTGTATTCCTTCTTTTACGCCAAGGTATTATGGGCGAACCAGCAGTAACTGGAGCCTCAATCCCTCAAGAATTAATGAATCATTCTTTTTTAGGAACAACTCTCTCAGAGCAATATGCAACTATTTTCTATACTTTATTATTGTATCTGAAATTATTGTTTGTGCCTTTCCCTATGACTTTCGATTATTATCCATATCATATCCAAATTACACAGTTCTCTAATCCCTGGGTTATTATTTCAGTATTAATCCACCTTAGCCTTGCCTTTATTGCTGTTATGGGTATTAAAAAGAAAACAATCATTTCTTTTGGAATTTTTTACTATGCTATTACTTTTTCAATTGTTTCGAATATCCTTTTCCCTATTGGAACGTTTATGAGTGAGCGTTTTATGTATATGCCTTCTATTGGTTGGGCTTTGATTGTGGTATTTGGAATTATGAAACTAATTTTGTTTCTGAAGAAAAAAAACGAAGTAGCTTGGGCAAGTGGTTTTGTTGTTCTGTTTCTTATCCCATTTGCTGTTCTTACTATTAATAGAAATAAAGCTTGGGCTAACGATTATACACTTTTTACTACAGATGTTCTCACTTCTTCGGGAAGTGCTAAAAGTAATACATCGGCTGGAGGTAAGATTATCGAAGAAGTTGAAAAACTAGAAAAAATATTGAGAGAAAAATCGTCGTCAGTAAAAATACTTACAAGAGAAATTGATAAATTGGATCTGAAAGACGAGGAGAAAGAACGAATTTTAGATGGAAATAATTTAACAGCCATCTATAAAAATATAAAAGTTTTCAATCACGAATATTTAAAGAAAGCATTATCTTATTTAGAACAAGCTGTAAAAATACATCCGACCTATTCCGATGCTTTATTGTTGTTAGGGAATGCTCATTATAAGTATGATAAAAATTATGATGCGATTTGGCAAGCCTACGAAACGATTTTAAAGAAAAATCCACGTCATAAATTAGTGGCTCAGAATTGGGTTATTATTATGAACGATACGATTCCTGCACTTCAAAAAATTAACTACTATAAAAGACTACTTCGATACAATCCTAATGTTTTTGAGTGTAATTACCAAATAGGTAGTTTATACGGGAAGTCTTTATCAGTATTAGACAGTTCTATTGTCTACTTAGAAAAGGCTCGAGCATTATCGCCAAATCAGAAAAAAGTATATAAGGATTTAGGTGTTGCATACGGAATGAGTAACCAGTTAGAAAAGGCCTTGCCTATTATGTTAAAAGCACACGATTTGGATCCTGACGATTTTCAGATATTAGTAAATATAGGAGTTACCTATCAAAGGTTAGGCAATAATGAAAAGGCAAAAGAATATTTTCAATTGGCCGAACAAAAGCAAAAAAAATAATTATTAACTTTCAGCTTAGCGTATTTTTTGCTATTTTGTGGCTTGATTTTATCAAAAAATACAAAATCAGAAACGATAATAAGTTTAAATGAATTACTAATCAAAAGCTTTTTTTTGGGAATTGTAATCCTAACAAAAGAGTCATAACAAATTACAAGCAAATGAAAAAAATGTTACTATTATCCGTATCTCTATTTCTCTTTATAAGTTATAGTTATTCTCAGGAACCTCAAGATTCTACTCTTGTAGTGGCCGAGGGGCAAGAAGCTGAGGTGGCATATAACGAGGGTATAGAGTTGTTTAAGGCACAAAACTACGAAGCATCTATACAGAAGTTTACCGAAGCTATTAGTTTTAACCACGATTTTGCCAAAGCATTTTTAAATAGAGGAAGTGCAAAAAAAGAGTTAAAACAGTACGATGCTGCAATTGCCGATTTAGATAGTGCAATATATAAAGATGTAACATTGTCGGAACCTAATTACATAAAGGCTAGAATTTACGATAATCAAGGTAAGATAGACCAAGCCTTAACTAATTATATAGAAGCTGAAACAAAAGGTAATAAAAAAGCTAATTTGTTTTATTTTGTAGGAGTTATAAAATTTCAGAAAGAAGCTTACGATGAAGCTATTACTTATTATTCTAAAGCCATTGCACAAGACCCGAATCATGCTTTTGCTTATAACGATAGGGGAAGTTGTAAGAGAAAAAAAGATGATTTAGATGGTGCTATTGCCGATTATACAAAAGCAACAATAATAAATCCTAAATTAGCCTTGGCTTACGATAATTTAAGTGTAGTAAAAAGTAAAAAGAAAGATTACGATGGAGCAATTGCAGCATCAAATATGGCCATTAAGATTGATCCTAAGTTTTATATTGCCTATAATAATAGAGGAAGTATTTATTTCTTTAAAGAGGCTTACGATAAAGCTGTGATAGATTTTAATAAAGCCATCGAAATTAAAAAGGATTATTCTTATGCATACAATAATTTAGGAGATGCAAAACATAAATTAAAAGATTACGAAGGTTCAGTAGAAGCATTGAACAAAGCGATAGAGATAGACCCTAATTATGGAGTTGCTTATATGAATAGAGCGGCGTCGAAAGAAATGTTGAGAGATGCGAAAGGAGCTTGTGCCGATTGGAATAAAGCTGTGGAATTAGGTGTAGAACAAGCAAAACAATATATCGGAGGGTGTAACTAAAATTATTTTCTTTAAAAAATAACAGATAAAAAATTAAACGATGAAACAATATATATTTACAATTCTATTCATTTTTATTACCGTAGTTAGTATTGCTCAGAATGTGCCTTTCGATAAAAAAAGATTTGCTAGCAATAAAGATGGATTTAAGATAGCAATGAAAAATATTAAAGCTGGTGATGAATTATACGAGATGGATAATTATGGTGGCTATATGAGGGCTATCGAATTTTACCTAAAAGCCAATGATTTTAATCCTGATAACGATATGTTGAATTACAAAATAGGAACCTCTTATTTATATTCTACTCAGCAAGAAAAATCTTTAGAGTATTTTCAAAAAGCGTTTAAATTGAACCATCATGTTGCTGGTGATATTCATTATAAATTGGCTGGTGCTTTACATTTGAATCTCAAATTTGATGAAGCTATAAAAGAGTATAATAATTATAAAAGAAGTTTATCTCCTAAAGATTTAGCATCATTAAGAAAGAAATTAGATAAAAGAATAGGAGAGTGTAAGATTGGAAAGAAATTAGTTGCCGCTCCTGTTCGGGCTTTTATTGATAATGTAGGCCCAAATATTAATGGTCAATATCCTGATTATAGTCCTTTAATTACGGCTGATGAATCGATGATGATTTTTACTTCTCGTAGAGAAGGAACTACAGGAGGTGCTATTTCCGATTTAGATGGTAATTACAATGAAGATATTTATATATCGTATAAGCAAAATGGGAATTGGTCTCCCGCAACTAATATTGGTAAACCGCTTAATACAAAAGACAATGATGCTACGGTAGGTTTGTCTAGTGATGGACAGAAGTTATTTACCTTCTTAGGAAAGTCAAATGGCGGAGATATTTTGGTTTCTGAGCTCGATGGAGAAGAGTGGTCGACTCCCAGAGATAAGGAGTTGAAAAAGAATATTAATTCCGAATATCATGAATCTGCAGCCTCTTTCTCTTTCGATGGTAAAACGATGTATTTTGTGTCGGATAATCCAGAGAACAATTTAGGAAATCATGATATATTTATTTCGTATTGGGATGAAGATAAAGAACGTTGGGGAGAAGCTCAGAATTTAAGTAATACTGTTAATACTGAATATGATGAAAGAGGTGTATTTATGCACCCCGATGGTAGAACACTATTCTTTAGCTCCGATAGAGAAGGAAGTATGGGAGGATTCGATATTTTTAAAACTCAATTGACAGAAGAGGGGTATTGGTCAGAACCAGAAAATTTGGGTTACCCTATCAATACGCCTGGTGATGATAGATTCTTTGTTCTAAGTGGATCTGGAAAACATGGTTATTACGCATCCGATAAAACAGGAGGGTATGGAAGTCACGATATTTATATGATTACTTTCTTAGGCCCAGAAAAACCATTGGTTCAATCTAACGATAATATTTTGATAGCAAGTATTGCTAATCCAATATCTGAAACATTTATGGAGAAAGCTGTTGCTGTCGAAACTATGCGTTTGACTATCTTAAAAGGAACTGTTATTGATGCTTTCACAAAAGAACCTGTGGAGGCTAATATCGAAATTATCGATAACGACAAAGATGAAGTTATTACAATTCAGAAGTCAAATAAAACGACAGGGAAATACTTAGTTTCTTTACCTTCAGGTAAAAACTACGGTATAGCGGTTACTGCTGAAGGTTATTTATTCCATTCGGAAAATTTTGATATTCCTGAAGCTACAAACTACCAAGAAGTATATAAAGATATTGCTTTAAGTAAAATGGCTGTAGGAACTAAGATTGTACTTAAAAATGTATTCTTCGACTATGCTAAAGCAAGTTTACGTTCGGCTTCGTTTCCTGAGTTAGATAGACTATTCGAATTGTTGAATAAGTTCCCTGAAATGAGAATTGAAATATCAGGACATACCGACAATAAAGGTTCTCGTACAACTAATGAAAGATTATCGGCAGCTAGAGCAAAATCAGTTGTTGCTTACCTTGTAAAGAAAGGTATTGCTGCAAGCAGATTAGAGTCTAAAGGTTACGCTTTCGATCAGCCAATTGCAACAAATGACACCAAAGAGGGTAGGCAGCAAAATAGACGTGTAGAGTTTAAAGTTCTAAAATAAGTCCTTTACAAGTATTAATAAGGAAGGCAGTTTCTGTATTTAGAGACTGCCTTTTTATATCTGTTAAAGAAAGTACTAAAGAAAAGAGTTTGAATATTTAATTTTTATTGAGATTTATTTGCTAGAATAATAAATATATTTATCTTTGCATCGCATTTAAAAAATGGTCCGTTCGTCTAGGGGTTAGGACGCCAGGTTTTCATCCTGGTAACAGGGGTTCGATTCCCCTACGGACTACGAAAGAGATTTCGGAGCGCTTAACTATTAGTTAGTTAAGCGCTTTTTTTTTGTGCGGCTACCAACTGGGGCTTAGTAAAACTCTTTTTGTTGAGAATGTTTAAAATATATGCGTGATTTGGTTAATGCGTTACCTGAGATTTATTCTGTGCTAGTAAATAGGCTCTTTAAACATATATAAACAAAAGCGATTAGATATTAATAACTAATCGCTTTGAATGTTTTTACAATGGAATAATTCTTATTGCGAATTGCTTTATTTTGTTCTACAAATATACATTTCTTTTAGAAGCTATTACTAATATTATTTGTGATTTTTAAAGTTTGACGATTTCTATTAACTAATGTTTTTACTTAATCCCACAGCTTTTAAGACTGATCCAAGGTATGGTCGTTAAAGCAGATACCAAGCATATTCTAACCGATAATATTGAAGAATTATTTTATATAATTGGGTGTTTTTTCAGGGAATTACAAGCATAGAAAAAGCGGAGAATCAAA
>JAMOQL010000248.1 GCA_027064025.1 Bacteroidales bacterium | reverse complement strand
ATTAAGTTTAAATCTTCCAATAAATGGTTTGACTTAATGCTGTCTAGTTTCACTTTTTACTAATAACAGAAAGTAAAGAAAAGTTAAAAACGCCTATAAAAAGCAATGTTTATAGGCGTTTTTTTTGTATAAAATTATTCGTTCAATTTTATTGATTTACATAGTTTAGATTTAAGGACTCTTTTTTATTTGTTGTAATGTCTGAATTATTTTTTGATAACCCGCTCGTTTAATAGGAGTTCCATTAAAAGTGTTATTAAAAGTTTCCTCATTCATATTTTCGTAATCTGATAGAGAAAGTTCTAGAATATCTTTTCTACTCCCAAAATCATTAATATGGGTAATAACCGATTTTTTATTCCAGGGGCAAACATCTTGGCATATGTCGCAGCCAAATAAATAATTTTGAATATTATTAATGATGCTTTCAGGAATGAGTTCTTTATTTTCAATAGTTTGATAAGATATACATTTGTTGGCATCTACAGAATATGGCTCCGTAATGGCCTGAGTGGGACAGGCATCAATACAAAGGGTACAGGATCCGCAAAACGAGGCTACAGGCTGGTCGTACTCTAACTTAATATTCGAGATTATTTCTCCAATAAAAAAGAATGAACCTTTGTCTTTATTAATAATTAGACCATGTTTCCCTTTCCAACCTAGACCTGATTTTTCGGCCCAAGCTTTATCTAGAACGGGAGCAGAATCTACAAAAAATCGTCCGTCAATTTGCGGATGCAAGAATTCAATATAGCCAAATAATTGTTTTAGTTTTTTTTTCATTAACTTGTGGTAATCTCTACCCAAGGCGTATTTCGATATTTTGAGCTGATTTTCTTTATAAGTAATATTGCCAGGAAAGTAGTTGATACTTACGGAAATTACTGATTCAGCATTTGGAACTAATAGTATAGGATTGATGCGTTTTTCAAAATTATTACCCATGTAATCCATTTGAGCATTAAAACCTTTTTGCAGCCATTCTTTTAGATAGGTTTCTTCACTATCGAGTTTTTCTATTTGTGATATTCCACAATCTAAAAAACCGAGACGCTTGGCCTCGGCTTTAATTAATTTTGTTATTTCTTTTTTTGTGTATTTTGTCATTCGATAATTATATCAAAAAACGAATTACTAACAAGTTAATGAATTAATGAATATCGACAACAAAAGGGATTCTTGCTTGAACGCCATTAAGTTTTGTAAGTTGATTTAGTCGATTATAATAAGTGTATGAATTTCCTAATTCATTTTCGATAACATAAGCTTTAACTTGACCACTAAAATCTTTTAGTAGAAGATCGAATGGGTTTTCTTGCTCAGGATATTCAACAATTCTATAATCTTCAATTTCGGCTAATTGTTTAGCTCCTTCAATAGCATCCGTTAAACCGCCAAACTCATCAATTAACCCAATTTCTTTAGCATTTTCTCCCGACCATACTCTTCCTTGTCCAATAGCATCGACTGCTTCTTTAGTTTTGTTTCTTCCCTCAGCAACATGCCCAATAAATACACCATAGATATCTTCTACAGATTTCTGAATAGTTGCATATTCTGCATCCGACATTGGTCTAGATGTATTCCCTATATCAGAGTGTAAATTTGTATTTACAGCATCGGAATTAATACCTAATTGGTTCATTAATGTTTGCCCATTCCACATAATCCCAAAAACGCCAATCGATCCTGTAATGGTTACCGGATTTGCATATATTTTATCTGCAGGAGACGAAATGTAGTATCCGCCAGAAGCTGCAACATCTCCCATAGAGACAACTACAGGTTTTGCTTTTTTAGCTAAAGTTACTTCTCTCCAGATTACTTCCGAAGCAAGAGCTGAACCTCCAGGAGAATTAACTCTCAGTACAATAGCTTTGATATTGGCGTCTAATCTAGCTTTTCTTATGGCTTTTGATAAACCTTCGGAACCAATCTCTTTGTCAGAACCGTCGCCCATATTTATCTCTCCGTTGGCGTAAATAACAGCAATTTTATTTTTTATTAAGCCTTTTCCTGTACTTGCTCTAGGAACATTTGTGTAATCGGAAATTGACATAAAATTAATATCACTAGTTGTTTTTGTTTCTGATCTATTTTTCAGCTCTGCTAATACTTCGTCGTAGTATTTGAGACTATCAATTAATTGGTATTTGACAGCATCTTTGGCACTATTAATAAGCATACTATCTGCCAAAAGGTTTAATTGTGATATTGGTATTTTTCTAGTTTTAGAAATACCTTGTAATAAATGTCCCCAAATAGAACTCATGTAAGTGAGTGTTTGTAGTTTGTTGGCTTCGCTTATATGATTGTACATAAATGGTTCAACTGCCGATTTGAATTTGTTGTTTTTCCCTCTAATTATTATGGGCTGAATACCTAGCTTATCTAGTGCATCTTTAAAAAACATAAGTTGTGCAGACAGACCTTTAAATTCGACAATACCTTCAGGATTCAAATAAATCTGATCTGCTACAGTTGAAAGATAATATGACCCTTGGGTGTATATATCACTGTATGCTATTATAAATTTCCCTGAGGTTTTAAAATCAATCAAAGCGTTTCTTATTTCTTCAATAGTTCCAATACCCGCATTTATTCCTGTAGAGTTGAGGTATATCCCTTTAATATTTTGATCTTCTTTTGCCCTTTTTAGATTCTTTAGAATATCATTTAATCCAACTTTCCCATTGGGTTTAAATGTTTTAAAGTTCATATCTTCTAACGGGTTTTTAAAAGATCTCTCAACAACTCCATTGCTTAAATTTAGCGTAAGCACAGTGTTTGTTTGAATATTTATTGTATCATTTTGGGTAGATGACACGATTCCTCCAATTATTCCTATTATAATAAAAATGAGGATAATTCCAGTTATGAAGAACCCAAGAATAGATGCTAAAGTAAATTTTAAAAATGATTTCATTTTGTTTATTAAGTTTCTGGTTAATATAAATATATTATTTAGTTATTTTAATATTTGAGGAAATAAGTAATCGTTTTGAATCTATTTTATGGATTTTGATTTTATATTCTTTTCCGTTAATAATTTCTTTACTATTGTACTCAGCCGTATCGCTTTGTATAGAAGTATAAATCTTTTTCCATTCAGTTAATGACTTGAATTCATTGTATATAAATAATGTTTTGTCTATCAAATCTCTTATGGAATATTTCTGATGATTCCTGGAAAAGATTATTTCGCCACTATTAAAGACTATAAATGTTTCGGTATCAAGCGAATGCCATATTGATGAATACATGTTTTGCATATTTTCGTATTCGGCTTCAATAAATTTTTCTTTAGTAATATCTATAATATATCCTAGTAATGATCTGACTTCTCCTTTTTCGTTTCTAATAATACTTGTGAAATCTTTAACCCAAATAATACCGCCATCTTTTTTTATTAAACGATAATCTGTAAAATCAATATGTGACTGATTGTTTTTAATTGCATCATTTCTTTCTTTCAAATGTGATTTTTTATCATCGGGGTGAATAATATCTTTAAAAGGGACTTTGTTGTTGTAGAATTCTTGAGGGCTGTATCCAATAATATATTTTGTATTGTTCGAAACATAGGTAACTCTAGTAACGTCTAGAGCATCTACTCTGATAATTCCAACATTACCCCTAATAAACATGGCTCTTTCTTCTAATAACGAGCGATTTAAGTTAAGTAATATCTTTTCGCTTTCTTTTTGTTCGGTAATATCAGTTATTGAGCCCGCAATACGGTAAACTTTTTGCTCAGAATCTCTTAATATAATTCCTCTTTCGAGAACCCATTTATAACTTTTATCCTTGCAGAGTAAACGAATTTCATTTTGAAAAGAATCGGAATCACTATTCAAATACTCTGTTAAAATATTTTCGCTTGATATTCTATCATCAGGATGAGTTAATGCGTCTCTTACTCCAAATTCATTTTCTATTTCGTCATCTTCGTAGCCTAATAAATTTTTCCATCTTGGAGATAAGTAAACATCATTGTTACGTAGATCCCAATCCCATAATCCATCATTTCCACTTTTTGCAATTAGTTCGTATCGCTCATTACTTTTATTTAAAGCAATTAAATTTTGCTCTGATTCGGTGATGTCTAGAGTCCAGAATAGGACTCTAGACAGTTCTCCGTTTTCATCAATAATCGGTTCGTATTTTACTTTATTCCAATATGTTCCTAGTGTAGATTCAACCTTTATTTTAAAACTGATGACTTCACCTTTTAGAACTTTTTCAAAATGTGAATTAAATTCCTCTTCACTAATTTCTTTTGGGATAAATTGTAAAATATTATCACCTTTTTGTAGGGTATGATTAAATTCTTCTTGAATAATTTTTAATGCAGCTTGATTAAAAGTGATGATTCTTTTATTCTTATCAGTGATGTAAAAGCGTTGAATAGAACTCTCGTATATTGGTTTTATCTCATTCTTTAATGTGTTGATTTCTTCTAATAATTGTATTTCTTTTGATTGTTCAACTGAAGAGATAATAAAACCGCCTATAGATTTTATTTTGTCTGTAATAATTGGCGCTATTTTAATCTTTAAAACAAAATCTCTTTCGTCATTAGAAATAGTTCTTGTTAGTAGATGAACTGCTGGAATTCTAATGGTTTCTAAAATATTTTGTAATTCATGATTGGGAATAAAATTTAATATTTCAAAAAAAGAGATTCCTTTATGTAATTCACTTTTATTTATAGTTTGATATCGGCTTTTTGCAATATCATTATATTCTACTAATTCATTTTGACTGTTAAATATTAGAACAGCCTCAGAGGAATTATTAAATAGAGTATCGAATTGAGCAGATCTTTGATGGTATTTATAGAAAATAGTGGTGTCTGTTCTGCTAATTTTAAAAAATATAGAATAAATATGATTAGATTTTTTTGTTATTTTTGATTCGAAAACTTGATTTGAAAAAATAAATATGGAGTGCTTAACTTCGTTAGATTTTATTTTAGAAGAAAATTTGTTGAAGTCAACAAATTCTTGATTATCAATAAAAATATCTTTAAGAAATAAGCCTTTTAATTCATTTTTATGGAGCTTGAAGATTTCTGTAAAAGAAGAATCGGAATCAATTATTTTTCCCTCAGAATCTGTTTTACAAGAGCAAGCGTATTGTTCAGTATTCGTTTCCTGTTTGGATTCTAATATTTTATTATGTTTTAGAATTGCAATAGCAATGTTGATTTTTAAAATGTTTTTTGTAACGGGTTTAGACATGAAAGAGTACACATTAAAACCAATCATTTCTTTTGCGAAATCTATATCGTCAGAGTTTCCAATGAATATTATTGGAAAGTGTAACGACTCAATAAGGTGAATATAGTCTTTTAGACTCACTCTATTATCAAAGGCATTAAGATCAATAATTAGGGTATGAACCGTGTTGCTTTTAATAAAATTAATGCTGTCTTTAAAGCTTAAAAAAGACGCAGATACTTCGTAATCAAGTTGTTCTATGAATAGTTCTAAAATGCTTTTTAGAATCTTATCTTTTTCTATGACTACAATTTTTTTGTGCTCCATTAAATATTTTTATAAGATGTAGTTTCTTAATACATTTGAAAGCTTGAAGATATAAAAAATAATTGAAAAATGAATTTAATCGTTGATATTGGTAATACTCGTACAAAAGTAGCTTTTGTCGAAGGAAATAGTATTGAAAAGATAGAATTTATTGAGAGTATAAATATTCCTTTATTGCAAGAAAAATATTGCAATGAAAATATAATTATTTCTTCGGTAAAGAATCTTGATATAAACATGGAACTAAGTAGTGGTCAGTTTATTTTTGATAATAAAACTAGTTTACCAATTAAGAATGAATATAAAAGTAGGAGTGTTGGGATGGATCGGTTGGCGGCTGCAGTTGGAGCATTTGATTCATTTCCAAACGAAAATTGTTTGATAATTGATATGGGATCCGCAATAACCATAGATTTTTTAACAGAAAAAGCCATCTATAAAGGTGGAGTTATTTCTTTGGGAATGTCGTTTAGGTTTCAAGCACTTCACAATTTTACATCAAAATTACCGTTGATAGATGAAAAAGGACCAGTCTCTATTTGTTCAGATAACACAGAAGAAGCCATCAGAAGTGGCGTCGTTAATAGCATTTTATTTGAATTAGAATCATATATAAACATTTATAAAGAGAAATATCCTAATATTAAAATTATTTTAACAGGAGGAGACTCCAAATACTTTGCTAAACAATTTAAAAATCGCATCTTTGCAGACGAAAATCTAGTTTTATTAGGTCTAAATAGAATATTAAATTATAATGTTGATAAAATATAAAACAATACTCCTTTTAAGTTTGCTTACAGTAAGCACAGTATCAATGGCTCAACAGGCACATTCTTCGCCTTATTCATATGTAGGAATTGGAGATATTAGTGGATTAGGTTTGGCATACAACAGAGGGATGGGTGGACTCGGGATTGGAATGAGAAGTTCATATTATTTAAATGGTATTAATCCAGCGGCTTTAAGTGCTATGGATACCCTTTCTTTTACCTTCGAATTTGGAGCATCCGGAGAATATGCAATTTTAGAAAGTCCTTCCGTAAATGAAGCCTCCATGAATGGAAGTATAGATTATTTGGCATTAGGTTTCCCTATTACAAAATGGCTCAAAACAAGTGTTGGATTTATGCCTTATAGTCGAGTTGGTTATGATTTGACTGAGTATATTGATGCTAAGAATAATGATGATGAAACGCTTTTTACAATGCGACGAGATATAAAAGGAGAAGGTGGCTTAAACCAGATTTATATGAGCAACTCGGTAATGTTTCTAAAAAAGTTTTCTGTCGGGCTCTCTTTCTCGTATATTTTTGGTCAGATAAAAAATACAACTACAGATACTCCAAGTAAATATGACCCTAGTATTTCTACTTATGCCGAAGAACTGACAACTCGAGTTGGTGATATCGGTTATAATTTGGGTTTTCAATATCACGATAATATTAAATCAAAATATAAGTTTACAATTGGAGCAACGTATGGTGTAAAAAATGTTCTCG
>JAMOQL010000247.1 GCA_027064025.1 Bacteroidales bacterium | reverse complement strand
ATAGTTATCGGGAGGTAGACACGCCACGTGATAATAATAATGCCCAGGTGGTGAAATTGGTAGACACGCCAGCTTGAGGGGCTGGTGCTCGCAAGGGCGTGCAAGTTCGAGTCTTGTTCTGGGCACAAAAAGTCAGCATTTAGAGCTGGCTTTTTTTGTTTAGAATAAGGCGAGAAGTTTATGTCGATATATTGCTGGGGTACTAATTGGAAGTATGAAAACACTTATTTCCAATATTGTTAATCGACATAACATTTAGACTTCAATTGGAATTGCAATTTCATTTTCAATTCTAATTGAATTATATATTGGAATGTCTGCTCCAAGAATTTCAAAAGATACAACAATGGCGTATGGAACTTCATTTTGCTGTTTATCCCAAGATTTATGTCCTCTAATAGAGATATTTATTTCTTCAGGTAATTCATAAGACTTAACAATAGTCCAATCTTTTTGAAGAGAACTGTCAGTTCTTTTAATATTAATAGATTGTGGGGTTTTAATTTTCCACCTAAATGAATTTAATTCTTTCCTATAATCTTTATCATACTCTGTTGTAGTATCATTTATTTCTTTTAGAGTGAAATTTTTAAAATTGTCAAAACTTTCTCCAATTTTAGAAACATCCCAGTCTAACCAAGTCGCAAGATAAGATTTTGTTTTTTGTCGTGTTCTTCTAATCTTCGCAGAAAAAGCAAGTGTTACTTCCATTAATATCTCAAACTCATCTCCTTGACCCCTTATGCTTTCAGGGATTTTTAAAGAGTATAGATTAGCGTCTTCAGATTTTAAATTTCCTGTATGATAGAAAGTGATTCTATGTTCAGTATTTTCTGTTACTCTTTGTAATGATGGAATACCGTAACCAAAATATTTAATACTTTTTTCAGTTGGATTTCTAAAAAATGGTTCTGGTAGTCTAGCACCTTGAACAATTAGTGCACGTATTAAATTAATATTCTCACTAGAATACATTTTACGTAATACTGCTGCAATATGGGTTACTTTTGGTGTTGCAAATGATGTTCCAACTATGTCTTTACTAAAAGCATTTCCTCCGTTTAATGTAGATCGTAATAACTCAATTGAAGTCTCCTCTTTTTTTGTAACAGTAATATGTGAATTCTTGGATTTAACTAAACCACCTCCATATTCAACAACGTCTGGTTTTATTTCGCCCCAAATACCTGTTCCAATTCTTGAAAATGCTGAAATCTCATCTTCTTTACCTATACTTTCCCAATAATCATTGTCAAATTCAAAGTGATTAACAGAGCCAACTGCCAATGAAAAACTACTTTGAGATGGATTTGCTATCCTAAAATTATTGTTTTCAAGATAATTTGGATATTCAACATTGTTTCTTAACTGAAATTGTATTTCTTGCGTAGGTATATTACCAACAGATATAATAAAAAGTCTATTCTTTTCATGTGAAAGCTTATCAATTACAGAAGCCCATACAGACATATGTTTTGTTCTATACGGTGCGTTTGAATTTATTGATAAGTTGAAAATAGTGCAATCATTCTCTTTAACAATCGTTTCTATTAAGTCAGGTGGATAAATATTTATTAATTTATTATTCTCGTTTAATACTCTAATATTTCGAATGAAACAAGGAAGCTGATAAGGACTTTCAATATTAGAAATACCGTAAGGATATAAAATAGCTCCTGCTACTCTAGTGCCATGCCCTCCATTTTGAACATAATCAGCAGTGTTTGAATTGTTATTAACGTAAGAACATGAATTTACTTCAGTAATTGCATCAGAAATATATTTATGTCCTTCCATTATCCCGCTATCAATAACTCCAACTTCGGTTGAATCATTTTCTGGAGGAATTAATTCAATAACATTATCAAAAGTATTGTCATCTACTGAGGAAATAACAGAAATATTATCAATTTCATTAACTTCAAATACAAATTGATAATTAATAACTAAATCTTTTAAGCCTTTTCCTGTAATTTCAACTTCACAACCAAAACTATCATTCAAATCAACTATTGAACTTATTATTGTACCATAATGATTAATAAATTCTTCAAAATGTTCTTGTCGTTCTTCTAATAAATTATCTCGTTCTTCTCGCTCGGCTATGTATTTTTCAAGTCTTTTTTGTCCACCTTGTTTATTTATATCAGGCTCTTTTCTTATTGGTTTATTAAATGCAATTGAGACTTCTAACTTATATATTTCACTATCGTCAATATGTTGCCATTCAGAGAATAGCTTTTTCGATAATATTTGCTCAGGTTTCCATTCTTCTCGATTACCGTCAATTATCTCCCATAAATCACCAATAAATCCTGTGCCTAACTCTTCGGAGATAAAGCCTTGAATTTTTTCTTCTAATGTTCTAAAATTATCTAATGAAGCACCTAGTAAAAAACCGTTTCCCTTTTCTGAAATAAGTTCTATTCCTAATTTGGTTTCTAAATCTAAATCAGGTTTAACTTCATTAGGATTTATTTTTAAAAAGACAGGAACTACTTCGCTATCTATTTCCGCCAATCCTAAATGTTCTCTCTTTTCGTAATTTTCATTCCAATCAGATTTATTAGATGTTGTACTATGCTGTAAATTTTCACTATGAGTATTTCTGTGTTCTTTATTCTGGAGTGTAATTTCATCATTATTACCACCTCCAAAAAATCGAGGTTTACCATGTAATTTATGGACAAACTCGATATGAGGAAATTGTGCCATTATTTATTGATTCTTTTATTCTCTTCCAATGAAGCCTGTATATCTTCTAATGAAATTTCTTTTTTTGAACTAATAATTGATTTCTTAGCAGCATCAGTAGCTACTTTGTCAATAATAGCATAAGACATTCCTGCCATCTTTTTAGCAACAGTCTTTAATTTTACTTCTTTGCTTAACTTTAAAGCAGAAAACGATATTTGTAATAACTTTACAATTTCAGTTTCATCAGGTTTAGGTAGTTCAATAAAATCATCAAATCGTCTAAATAATGCTTTATCCAAACTGCCTTCTAAATTTGTAGTTGCTATTATTATTCCTTCACCATTATATTCCTCTAATAAACCAAGTAAAATATTAACTATTCTATGTATTTCACCAACATCGTTAGACTTTAGGTTTCTTTGCTTACCTATTATATCAAATTCATCTAATAATAGTACACTAGGGTAATCTTCTATGCTTTTGAATAAGTTTTGTAAGTTAGTTGCTGATTCACCTAAGTAAGAGGATATTATTGAATCAAATCTAACTTTATAAAATGGCAAGCCTAAATCCCAAGCAATTCGCTCAGCTCCCATAGATTTACCACAACCTGATGAACCGTAGAATAATATCTTTTTTCGAGGATTTAATCCATGATGGGCTAATCTTTCTCTAGCAATATATTCTTTCTCTATTCTTAATATTTTACTTTCAACTTCAGAAGATAGAACCATATTATGCCTTAAATAATCATGTTCAATATGTGTTGCTAATGGTAACTTATATCTTCTGTCAACAGGAACGTGAAATTCTTTATTTTTAGTAACTCTAAAAGTAGGGTCGGCTGTTTTTTTATTTATATTAGTAGATAGAATCACATTTAATTTGTTTGCTAATTTAGTATGTCCTTTCTTCTTTTCATCTTCAATTATACTAAATGCAATTTTCATTAAAGGAGCAGTTGGTTCTCCTTCAATGGATTTAAATAACCGTGTTAACAATGCTTGATTCATAATAATATATTTTTACAAAAATATATAAAAAACCTATGTGTATATAAACATAATAGACCAACATGTTAACAGCATAGATTTGAAAAGATGTAATCAAATTGGATAATAGGACTATGTAATGACGAAGATAAACTAGCTTGGTTTTCTTGACATAAATTAGGGAAGCTAGAATACTATTTAGTATAAACTAATCCCAATTAATTTAAAGAATTTCACACTATGATTAGTAATTCCATTCTTCATTATTCAGATTGAATATACCTCTCTATAAACCCCATGTCTTCTATGAAAAAGTTCGCTTTGTTTCCTGTTAAGGGCACAAAAAGTCAGCATTTAGAGCTGGCTTTTTTTGTTTAGAATAAGGCGAGAAGTTTATGCCGATATATTGTTTGTAGCATTTTCATTTTGAAAATGCCCAAAACAAATAATCGGTAAGTCTTGTTCTGGGCACAAATAATATAAAAGCCACTCATTGAGTGGCTTTTATATTATTTCAATATCATCCTTTTCCACGTCTTCAATAAGACTTAAATTTACTATTGTAGAATTAAATTCGGTAATATATATTCCTATATTGCAAAAATAAGGGGTTATTTTATATAGTATATTGCTAAAACAAGGGGTTGTTTTGGCAATACATTTGTTTTTTTAATGGGTTGTTTGTATATTTGCAGATAAATTAATTTTATTGGAGATGGAAAGAAAGTTTACGAAATATTTAAAGGAGTGGAAAAATCATGTTCACCGTAAACCTCTTATGGTTAGAGGAGCACGCCAGGTTGGCAAAACCTACATAATAAGGGAGTTTGGTGAAACCTATTTTGAAAATATTGTGGAGTTGAATTTTGACGAAACGCCACAGATAAAGCAAGTTTTTGAAGGGAATAATGATGTTGATGTAATAATAAAAGAACTTGAATCTTTTTATGAATTGGAAATAAAATGCGGTGAAACATTATTGTTTTTTGATGAGATACAAGCATGTCCAAAAGCAATAGTAAGTCTGCGATATTTTTATGAAAAGAAGCCCGATTTACATGTTATTACGGCAGGTTCATTACTTGACCATACCTTAAATAAGTTTCCGTATTCGATGCCAGTCGGGCGTGTAGAATTTGCCTATATGCATCCTATGAGCTTTTTAGAATTTTTGCTTGCAATGGGACAAAAAAAATCCTATGAGCTTATAAGCTCTTATAAATTAGATGAAAAAATTTCTCAGCTAATTCATGATAAACTTATGGACTTATTGCGCTTATATGTTGTTGTTGGAGGTATGCCTGAGGCTGTTGATGTATATCAAAAAACAGGCAGTTTGCTTGAAGTTGTAAAAGTGCAAGAAAGTATTGTCAAATCTTTGGAGTATGATTTTGCAAAATATGGTTCCTCAGTACAACAAAGAATAATGGGAAAGCTTCTGAGATATGTTCCAAAAATTATAGGGCAAAAGTTTAAATATGTAAATTTTGACAAACAATTACGTTCTCATCAGATAAAAGATGCGCTTGAGCTAATTAATCTCAGTCGTATTTTGCATATTATTTATACCACAAATTCGGTTACGATACCGCTTAAAACCGGAGAGAATGAGAAAACTTTTAAAACAGTATTTCTTGATGTTGGTCTTGTTTCTCACATATTAAATTTGAATGTTCTGGACTTAAAAGAAATGGTACTAAATAACGAAGGTAATATTGCTGAACAAATTGTTGCACAGGAGATTATAGCTAGCCAGTCGCCTTATACCGATAGGGAGATATATTATTGGGTAAGAGAGAAACAAACTGCCTCTTCAGAGATTGATTATTTAATTACAGCAGGTAATAAGGTTATGCCAGTGGAAGTAAAAGCAGGAAAGACTGGAAGCCTGAAATCTTTGAATGTATTTATGGCTGAAAAAAAGATGAATATGGCTCTTAGGTTTAATGCTGATTTACCATCGGTTGTTATGTCCGAAATGAATATTATTCTTAAAGATAAAAGTGTTAAAACAAAATTTAAACTTATTTCTTTACCTCTCTATCTCTCTGGTGAAATTGATAGGATTATTTCATCTTAAATAAAATGTATATTTTATGGCACTACAGGATTTAAAGTGAAAGAATCAAGAAAATTAATGTGTAAAAATAAAGTAAATTAATGTGTAAATTTGGCCTAGAAATTATAGCTGTTCATACTGGCACAATATCATCGGTATAGGTGGCACAATAACGTCGGTATATCCACTTACTTTTCACCACTCAAAAATCGTTTTTCTAAATATTCTATCCCCTCATGATTTGCAATACCACGAATATGATAAGTAAAAATAGTATTGAATGTATCATCAAAATTTTCTCTCGTTAGATCATTAAAAAACTTAATACTCTTAATATTTAATAAAAAGCTGTAAAAAAGCTTTATAATACTAAGGTTTATGTCACTTCTATAAATTCCTTGTTTCATTCCTTCTTTAAAATTTTCAGCAATAAGGTTAAGGACGAATTCTCTTCTTTCATTTATTAATTCCTCCCATGTTTTATGAAAATACTTTTCCATGCTATACATTAAAGAAGGACTTAATAATAAGTTGCTTTTAACAATAAATTTGCTAATTACAAATAATTGGTCGATTACATTTTTATGTTCTTGGCACAATTTTTTAAGAATTTCTCTTTCTTTATCAAATTCAAAGTGTGCAACTTTATAAACAACATCAGTTTTATTTTCAAAATGTTGATATAGCGTTTTTTTCGATACACCAAATTTTCTAGCGATATCGTCCATAGTTACACTTTTTACACCATATTTTTTAAATAGGGTTGATATGTTGTCGAGTAGATTATTCATCTATTTTAGAATTATATAAAACTTATTGTGCATTTGTAGATTATTTGTTACTAATCAGTGTAGATTGAAATGTATAAATAATCGTATTATTATTAGCTCCGCCCTTTAGGGTGGAGCTATAAAAGCTGTATGGACCTGTTTTGTCATATTTTTTGCTTTGTCCGCAAAAAATATGACAAAATAATTAATCTATATATCACATTATCAGCTATATATATATACTGGTTAGTAACGATTATTTTATCTTTTTAGTTAATATCAAATTTAATCGTTATACTCAATATCTAATTGGTATTTAAATAGTAAGCCTTGAAGATTGAATGCTGAAAATTTTGCTTTCTTTAATCTGTTAAATTCAGGATCTATCGAATAGTTATTTGCAGTTCTAAAATCAACTTTTTCTAGATTAGAATTTGAAAATATCGCCCCTGTTAAATCACAGTCAGAAAATATGGAAGCGGATAAATTCACTTCAGAAAAATCTGTTTCTTTTAAAGTGCATTTTTCAAATTTTGTTTTC
>JAMOQL010000246.1 GCA_027064025.1 Bacteroidales bacterium | reverse complement strand
CGATATTTCATGCAATCTGCATTAATTACGTGCTTATTGTTTAAGCCTATTAACTACAATGAGTTTACAGCCTCTCTAGTTGACTTCTACTTTAGATTGAAAATCCTTAGTTTCGTTTATTTTCGTTTATTTTCGTCGGTTTTCGTTTCTAGTTTCGTTAGGCTATCATTGCTTTCGTTTATTGCTGATACCTTTATATATTAGGCTTTATGGCTTTTCCAATTGGAAATATAGTGTTTTACCAAATCGTTAGTTTCGTTAAAAAACGAAATTATTTCGTCGGTTTTTCGGGAACGATAATTCTTGTAATCTGCTTAAATTACGTGCTTATTGTTTAAGCCTATTAATTACAATGAGTTAGCAGCCTATCGAGATGATTTCTGCTTTAAATGGAAAATCGTAAGTTTCGTATATATTCGTCGGTTTTCGTTTCTGGTTTCGTTAGGTAATCGTTGCTTTCGTTTACCACTGATACCTTTACATATTGGGCTTTATAGATTCTTCAATTGGAAATCTAGTATTTTACCAAATCGTTAGTCTCGTTAAATAACGAAATTATTTCGTCGCTTTTTCGGGAACGATAATTCTTGTAGCAAGTATGCCCTAAATATTTGTCAAGAAAAGATAAAAAAATAACTCCTTCTATACTTCTTTGTTAATGTATAGTTTTCTGATACTATCATTGTAGTATATTACATGTCTTATCTTTAGCTTTTCTTGCAACAAAATCAAATAGAGGAATTTCAACTTCATTCTTTGGCGAAAACATCAATGTTCCAATATCATAAGAAAATACTTCTATTACATTTTTTTCACGAAGCTTTTCGTCATCAAATCTTTTATTTGTTGAATAATTTAAAAACATATTCAAAATATTGCCCATATATGAAAGTATAGAGATTCCACTTGGGTATTTACCGGGTTCTTTCATTGACTCTGGCTCAATAATTTCTGGTAAATCATTGTATCTTTTATAATAATTGTCTATATATTTTTTATAATCCTCCTCCCCAGTAAATTCAGGTGAATCAGTATTATACTCAATTGGATTTGGTCCATAGGTTACCATAAAGCCCAAGGTGTTTTTATTATAATCTTTCGTATCGAAAATATCAATTGAAAAATTATCTAACATTCCACCATCGCCATAGAATCCACTTGGAACTTTATTACGAGCATCACTTTTAAATTCACCTGTTTTCTTATCAAATTCATCATTATTTACAAAAACAGGCTTAAATACTCCCGGGATATTCATTGAAATAGCGACAGCTTCTGCTACAGGAAAATCTGGAGTGTTACCTGCTGAAAACTCAACTCGCTTTCCATAAGTAATATTTGAACCTATAACACGAAAATCAATACGAGTTATTTGCTTAAAATCTTCAAAGTTTATTTCCTTTAGATTTAGTTGTTTCATATTACTAAGTTGAATGGAGTTAGGATATTTTTCTCTTAATCTACGCTCAATTAGATCTCCAAAATAATGACGAATATATGAACCTGAAAACAGCCCTTTATCAAACAAAAAATTGTAAGTATATGCATCGACATCCTTATTGAATTTGGTTAATATGGGATTATCATCATGTGTTTTTCCAAACATCTCAGACAATGCCAACGAATAGGTATTAACTCTTAATGATATTTTCAGAATCCTATTTATTAACATATAAATTGGATTAATAAAATTTCTTCTAATTAATTTTTCATCTTTTCCATTGTCATCAGGTATAACATATTTTTGTTTTACCTTTCCAAATGAAATATCTTTTATCTTGTAATACTTTTTTTTCTTATTATCTTTCTTAGTTGTTATTTCCTTATTGAAATCATCATTTAAATATTTAATATCAGCTGTATATTTCGTAATTATAATAGAACGATACTCAGAATTTAGAGGTTCATCATTCGAGAAGAAATCAGTAAACTTGAAGCCTGTTTCTTCACCATTACCCTCTTTTTTAATCTCCTCACTTGTAAGACCAAGTGCAAGCATTAAAGCAGTAATGGCACCTGCCGAAGTACCTGCAATTCCTTTTATGTCAAAGTATTTTCTAAGCTTTGGAGGGTTTATTATAGATGCAGAATTAGAATCATTTTCAATAATAGGTCGAATTTCATCTTCGGAAGAGTCTTTAATAAGCTCCTCCAAAGCCTGAATTGCCCCAAGATAAGCATAACCTTTTCCTCCTCCGCCTTCAAAAACAAGGTATTTAACGTTTGATAATCTTAATGGGATTTTCTTCATAATAATTTTTTAAATAAATTGGGTAAACTCGATATATAGTTTTGGGTTTTAATCCATATAATTTTATTGATTTTTTGTATAATCTACTATAACTATACTTATAAGTGCCTTCCCTGTAAGGAAAATTGTAATTCCTATTGAAATTGACATATGTTAAAAACATAGAGTCTAATCCTATATAGTGCCTTGAATGTGTTTCACTCAATATATCAAAAAACGGATAAACAAGAGCAAGTGTATCATAAATTATTATACCTTTTAAACTCATTTTAACCCAATCAAAATGCTCCTTCTTATTATCAGATATGTAAAGCCCATCTATAATATAAACACTATCAACCATATAATCTAATAGATTATAAACCTGATTTTTTTTAATACATATTGAATCAATATTATCATATATGGTATATAAACCCGATAAGCTTGATCCACTTCTGGTTAGGTATTCCGAAAAAAAATATTTCTCGGTCAAAAGCCCATAAGCATTATAATAGTTAAACCAACCTATAGGCACTAATTGATAATTATTTAGTGTTATATTATCCTCATAATTCGGAAAGTTTCCATATTTAAACATATATTTTAGATCCTTATCTCTATCGATAACGGATTTCATTGACCAACTAAATGTTGTTGGATCGTGTTTTGTAAAATAACCTGGAATTAAAAGGATAGAAGCTTCATTACTAGAAAAATAAGGGATATTATTATTAAATGGGGCAACTTTACGGTAATAATTTTTCTTGTTTGGAGCTTTTTTATACCCATCTTTTAATAGAGATTCTCTATAATCATAAGCCACATAAGATTTTCTATAATCATCATCTGGTGAATATGCATAAATGTACGCTTTATCTTTATTTATAAACTCTGCAATCGGAAGCATATCCTTAGTTTTTATTGGTTGACTTCGGAAACTACCTTTAAATACAGTCGTAATATCATTGAATTTAACATTAATATTTAATTCAATTTGTGGTGTTGAATTATAAAACGCATCTAAATAAGTAGTTAATGGTAAATACGCTCCATTTTTTTTATACATAAATTGGTTCGATTTAGTTTGTGTTACACTATAAGTTAACTCCGAAAACTCAATAGTGTATTCGTTATACCAGTTTTTACCTATTTCTACAAAAACAAACTGGTTTGGACCGGTCATTCTCCCTATTCTAATTCTTGCTCTAAGAGAATCTTGAGCATGCCAGCTCTTGTTCTTTGAAATCGAATCACTTGCACTAATATAATCATAATGGGGAATATATAAATTACGGTTGGGATATCTTTTTATTAGTGTATCAATATATGGATAAGCTAATTTATATACTTTTTCCCATTTGTGGTTCAGCGACAGCGCTGTGGGTTCCAATACAATATCGCGATATGCCAAAGTATCATATATTTTTTGATATATTTCAATTAAACTTTTTGAAACTCCTATATCATAGTTACGAATGGGATTATTATTTAACTTATCATACGTAAATGCTTTTGAAAGAACAAATGTTTCATAACTACTAAAAACAAGCTCGGCAAATATCCCAATATTCATTCTTAGGTTTTCTTTAAACTCTTTCTGATTCATTGCGAGATTCTGTCCGTCCTGTAGTAGAGGGATTTTCTTTTGAGCAGTTAAGTTTGTTATTATAAGTAAGATTATTGCAATAAGGTAAAACTTTTTCATAATAAATAATGTTAGTCATTGATATTCTGCTTAATTAACTTGACTCCATTTAATAAACGGAGCCAAGTTAATATGATATTAAACACTACTCCCTGGCAAATCAGCAGGAATAACATCCGAAAGCATTACCATATTTGTAGGAAGATGAGTCTCCCATTTGTCACCTTGTGGAATACCGTTAGTATTATTCTCAGCTTCTTTTATCTCGTCTATAATAGATAAATATAATTCATCATTAATCGCTGGCAAATCCTCGCCTAACCAAATATCTCCTGTATTTAGATAGTGCAATATTGCCTCTGTAAATTTAGGATGTACTGGAACAACAACTCTTGCATACCCAGCTTGAAGAAAGTCCGTATATTTTGGGTCAGTGTCATTTAGTTGTTTTATCACAGTCCAATTGGGCTTTGGTGACCAGAAGTAAGGATACAGTAGGTAAGTCATGTTATTCCATTCTATAGATTGCTCAAAAAACTTGATAAATTTGCTTTCTTCTAATGCCTTCTCAAAATCAATTTCAGGATGTCCGTTTTTTGCTCGCTTCATTGCATTAAAACTATCAAATCTCTGTAATGTAAGCATTTCTATCCCCCATTTCTTTAACTCTGTTTTTTCTGATTTTCTATTCAGAATAGGGTTCTGACCTGAAATATTAATTCCTGCTTCAAGGCTTTCAATCTTATAGTCATACTCATCCTTTTGATTCTGATATGCATTCATTATCGAATTATATGTTTGAAGTTGCCATTTTTCAAGACCATTATCAGATAGTTTACATATTACTTCTACATTCATGCTAAATTCACCAAAGTATCCTCTAAAAGATAAAGGTACTAATTCTGTTTCATCATTTAGTGAAAACGAACCCGTTCCATTTATAAATGCATTTGTATGAGTTGTAGTAAAAAATTTATTACCAATAAAACCATGTATATAATGTATTTTATTTTGACTATCAACTCCACTAGACATTGCAATTCTTAATTCTGCTGTTTTAGCAACGTAGCCATCTTTTATTTTTAAGTCATTATAGTCTTTATTAAGAAAGTCTTTATTGATAATACTTTCTTGTGAATATGCCTTTGAGATAGTATTAAACTCACTAGGTGTAGGCACAACATCTTGCGCATTATATAATGCCGCCCATAACCCATAATTTTCTCTACTAATATTTTTATGTGATTTGAGTTCTCCTCCAACAATATTAGAATACTCTGATGGATGTTTAGGTTTTATGAAAGATTTACCTTCATTTTTACTATATGCTTCAGAATAAATAATATAGGCAGCTGGCTCAGGCACTAAAAATTCTAACATTAGACGTTTGCCCAAATTATACACCTGGTTTTCATATACTTTGTCAACCCAGTAATAAATTCCACTAATGTGCTTTGCTCCATCTGCATCATTTTTGATTGAATGCAAATTGGTTACTTCTACCTCGTTAATATTAGTAACACTTCTTTTTTCTAAGATTCTTTCCTGAATTCTATTCACTGCACTTTTGGTGATTTCTTTAGAATTACTAACAGAAGTAGAACTTGCTTCACTACTTGCATTCTGCGATGCATAACCTAGATTTGCTCCAAAAGATACTGTTCCATACGAGCCAGACAACATTAAACCTGCATTAAACTGATCTGCTGTAGATGATATTTTATTTATTTCCTTTGAAAGCTCAAACCTATCTGTGGTCTTAGTATCCGTTTCAGTTTCTTCGCTTTTTTCAGTTTCTGATGAATAGTATTCTTCCTTTATTTTTAAATTTCGATGAGTTTTTTCTTTTGTTTCGCCAGCCATTACATTTTCAATATGAGCAATTTCTGTTGCCTCATATTTTTTTAACGTTTGTCTTATAATATTAGCATATCCTATTCCAAGCACCTGAACATAAGTGTCTTTTGTGTTTTTAGCATTGAGCTGATGTAGTAAACTACAATGACTTAACTTAGCTTCTGATATACAAATCGAATTATCAATTAGAGCATTTTCTACAGAAATAAGAACATCTCCTATTTGAACAATTCTATCAAAACTACTTAGTTCAGAAATGCTGTTATTTATTTGCGTACATTTCTTATCAATTTTTTCCAAAACAAAAGCAACATCTATTGTTGCTGTTGGAATTCCTAAAGTGGCTATTGTTGTAATTATTTCATCGCTAATCTGACTGTATTGCTCTTCTATTAATTCTTGTGGTTTTAGTGCTGAGGAATAATTATGATAAGCAATATCAATATCTATTGTAGGTGGATTTTCATTTGCTAATCCGTCTTTCCCAAATGTATCTGTAATATAGCTTCGATATTCAGTCTCTGTTAATCTTTCGTTTTTCAAACTCTGTGTTTGTACATCATAACTAAGAAGAATTTCATTTCGTGCATCTGAAAGTTTTTTTAACTCATCCTGCAACTCCTCTACCGTTGGAGAACTGTCTTCAGTTGGAATTTCTGGAAGGGTTTCTGCGTTAGCTTTAGGTAGAGGAAATAGTGATGTTGGTAAAATTATTTTTGACTTCTTCCAATAGTCTAATATTTTTATGTTTGTATCGAATGAGCCATCCTCAATTTTCTTGAAAAGACTAATCATTTTTAATCCATAAACTAGTGTTTGGTAAAAATCTGGCTTTGTATTGTCAATGAAATATACGATTAAACTATCCCAAAGTTTGCTTTCATGATTAACAAAGTCAAAATCAGAACTACTTGGTGCAACTATTGAAGTTTCATCATCGGTGGTAAACATTTCAAGATAAAAGTCAAACTTTGAGAATAAAGCCATCACTTCTGCTTTATTGTCAATAATATCATCAGTCTCTTTTTTGTTTATAACAATAGCTTTGTAAGCATCTAAAGTCCTATCGGCAGCAATCAATTCATTAATTAACGTGCTATTGTCAAGACCATAAGTAATAAAGAAATCAGTTATAGTTTGAATAGGAATCTTTTCTACATTTCCTACAATCATGTGTGGATAATAATCTTGTGTATTCATAATTACTTTTTTTTAGTTAATAATTTCGTGTTGATTAATTAGTTACAAAGGATTCCTATAATAAATACTCTTTGACCCGTCCTGAATTTTGTTGACTAATTATTTGATAAAATTAATATAATTATTCATAAATATAACATTGATTATTATTGTTATTTTCTTCTTCTAGA
>JAMOQL010000245.1 GCA_027064025.1 Bacteroidales bacterium | reverse complement strand
TTAATCGTTTTTCTAGTGCGGTGGCTCTAAATCAAGCTCTTTTAGTTTTGTTGCATTGGCATTATTTGGGCGGCAAAAAACTAAATGTGCTTGATTGGCGTGGGTTTAGCCTTGCAAGTAACGGTTGGGCTATGCGTAGTTTGGGATTTTGAAACTATTAATTTTCAATTTACTACTAATTTTATTTAATGCTAAAATCTTTAATATTAGCACGTTACCCAAATTACGTATAGCCTTTGTTAGCAACTGGGCTTGGGATTGTTTTACAACTTCAACTCAAACAACTCTAAATATGCTTTCCAGCAATTATGTTTTTTTATATTACTTTCAAAATCACTTAATGTTATTAGTTTCTTTTCTTGCGTATATGTGTCATTTATTATTTTTAAAAAAATTTCTTTTCCTATCTTATTTCTGAATTCATTTAAAAATAAAGGACCTTTTTTATATATTAAAACATCAATATTAACTTGTTCTTGATTATTTAAATTAAAGTTCTTACGAATATTTAAAACTTCTTTTAATGAACAAGAAAAATGTGATGAACTTGAAATAAATTCTTTTTTTAGCAGTTTATCAAACTCTTGTTTACCAAAAAAATCTTCATATAATAGTAAATTTACATATTCGTTAATGCTTTCAGACATAAAATTTCTTCCTACTTCTTTATATTTTGTATTTAAACCTAACCAAATATGTCCAATTTCGTGGGATATTTGATACTTATAATACAAATCGTAATTAATCATTTGCGTATTTAAATATATCAGATTATTCAACCCAAAACCACCCATATGTGGGCTTGTGCTTTCAATAAAATCAATATTTTTAATCTCTTTTTGTTTTAAATTGTTTTGATACCATTGTGTTATTCTAATGCATCTATTATAGATATGATTATTAATGCTATCAACTTTTATACTATCAACTGTAAATATTGGTTTATTATTCTTTACCTCCAATAAACGCTTTGTGTTTTCTAAAAAATAGAAATTAAAATTAGTTCCCTTATATTTGATTGTTTTATAATTAAATACATCTAACTTGCTTATTAAAAAAGGAATATCTTCATCATAAAAGTTGTAAAAATATGTTTTTCTATTTCCTGATGAGATTATACTATCTGCTGATGTATAAGCAAAAACACCAAAAGAACTATTAGTTGTAACAGATAATTTATAATTTGAGAAATTATCATATAATAATGGATACCACCTATAATATCTTTCGAAAAATACTTGAAATTCATCACTTTTTCTAATTCGTTGCAATTCATCTTCAACTATCAGACAAGTATCTCTATCCCAAGGAATATTATATGCTATATTTAATCTAACACTATCTATTGAGGAATTAATAAATAAAGTATCATTTTTATGAATATAATTAAAGTTATTATCATTAGTTCTTAAAACATAATCAGATATATCTGAATTAAAAAGCATATAACTTTGTTGTTTGCAATTCTCAATACTTAATGAAGCATCTATACTTAAAGCTGTATCTTGTAAAATTACAGCAATAGTATATTCATTTATTGATATTGTATTTTGACTATAAGATAAAGTTGTTATTAATAAACTAATATTAATTACAACTAATTGCATTATTTTGCTCATATGCTATATGATTTAGATTATTAATGTCAGTTATAAAAGGATATATTTCAATATACATTCTTATTAAATTATCCCAATAAATTTTATAATACTTACACAAGTACTCCGAGACTGTATCTGTATTTCCATTTTCTATATATTTAATAGCAAAGCAACCACCGCCACATAAATATTTAATATGACAAGTTTTACAGTTATTGTAATCATTTACGTGTTTTGCATATAGATTATTCCTAATTATTTTATCTTTATCTATTCCTTTTTCTACACTACCCACTGACGCTTCCTTACTATCAGACAAATACAAACAAGGGTAAAGGTTGTCATCTTGACCAATGTAAAAAGAACCAAGACAGGCATTGCAACCTATCTGTTTTATTTGCCTATTATGAATTTTACTTAAATCATTCATTATTTTGAGCGAATATATTTTTTCTCCTTTTTTACTTTTATTAATTAGGTAGTCAATTGTTTTTTTAAATTCATCATTAAAAACATCTAAATCTTTTACCTGTGGAACATAGTAATCTTCTACCGATGGTGTAGCAATATCAAATACATAAGGTAATTTCTTTTTTTCATAAGTTCTTAATGTTTCAAAAGTTGTTTTACTTTCAGGTACGATTACAGTTTTACAAGCAACATTTAACTTGTGTTTTAGCAATATACTTAATCCCTTAAAAACATCATCATAACTATCTTTTCCGTTTATGTATTTACGAGTAGCATTATGTTGTTTTTCAATTGCATCAATACTCACATTAACTACGAAATTATTTTCTTTAAAAAATATTGCAATCTCATCTGTAATAAGAGTGCCATTTGTATTTATTTCATAATAAGAAGGTTTAATACCCATTTTTTTGCAAATTGCAGGAATTTTTTTTAATAATTTAAAATTCATTAAAGGTTCACCAGAACCTGAAAAATACAATGCTACTCTATCATTTTTGCTTATGTTATTATTGCTAAATTCTAATTTTTGAATTAATTCTTTCTCTGTTAGCAATTGCATTTTGCCACTAAAAGCTTCTATAAAACAATAACTACATTTCAAGTTACAACCATTTGTGAGATTTATAGAAATAACTTTATTTTTATCTGTTCCTATTTTATTTTTTTCTAATTTATAATAACTATGAGTTACCAACAAATTTTTTTCTTGTGTCATTTCTTCAAACACATCATTAATATTTTCGACATTGTCAGGAAACTTAATAATCTCTAAATCATCTTCGAAAAATAAATATTTTTCCTTATTTACTGTATATATTTTATTTTTATCCATTGCTTTTAAATAAAAAGGGGCGACCCCGCCCCTTTAAGTTTTTACCAAGACCCCATTGAAGGGCAAACAGAATTAGAACCTGCTCTATCACAACCTGAGCAACCAGCAGGCAAACTTACTGCTGCTGAACTTGTTGATGTTTGAGTTGGATTTGTAACTGTCCCACCTTTAATTTGTTTCATTTTCTCACCATTTAATGATGTGAAATTAAACGCTTTTTTGTTTTTTTTCATTATTGAAAAATTTTAAATTAATAATATATTTATCACTACAAAAATAATGTACCTCACTGTAATTATTTTACAGTGATAAATTATTTTCAATAAAAATTAATTTACCGCCTTTAATTTTCTTCATATCATCTGTTTCAATTATTCCAGATTGGAATTCAAGTACAATCCTACCAGGTCTGCTATAATAATATGTGTTTTTATATTTATCAAATAATACTGGTGCTTTATATTGTTCTTTTACTTTATCTATGAGATTAAATACAGTCTTTTCACAAACATTTAATCTTTTAGCTAAATCTTTTGCATTTCCTGTTTGTAACCTTATTAATTGGTCTAATCTTGCAATTGTTTCTCTTTCTGTTCTTGCCATTATACTTTTGTTTTTTTGTGCTAATGTATCTTTTATTGCCTTGTTGCTAACTACTATATATCCGCAACTCCTATTGCATATATTTCGCATATAGCGCTAGGTGTTAATTTCTTTATGTTCAGAAAATCAACTGATTGCCTATATGGTAGTTTTTTCATTAATGTTAGTTTATTTATCGTTGTCAAATATAATATATTAATGGTTAAGTACTACTTAAATATTTTGAAAGTGTTTAGGTGGGCGTTATATTATTATTAAAAAATCCTCCGCCAGTTTTGATAATGACTAATAGTAAATATTAAAATTTCATTTTCAAAACTGCACCTCCTTTTACTTCGACTATGCTCAGCACAGCAAAAGGAGGACTTGGCGGAGTTGGCGGATTTGATGTTTAATTGTGTAGTTGTTTAATTGTTTATTTTGGGGTTCTGTTCTTAATTCCCCTGCCTGCCGGTAGGCTGGTTAATGGTTCAAAAAGATTAACGATAGCAGAATAACGATAGTAGTCCCGATAGCAATCGGAATCAGATTGCCTAAGTATTTGAATTCCCACATTCCCACATTCTCACATTTACCAATTTCCACATTAAACCATCGTCATCCTGAGCTTGCCGAAGGACCATTAACCATTAATAATTAACCATTACTCCATCTCTTCCAAGTCCATATGCAATTGTTCCCAAAGTTCTTCTTCATTGCTTAGATCTTGTTTTACTTTATTATAATCCTTATAAAAATTGTCGTCGCTGATTAGCTCTTGTGCCAAATCTGGGTTAGCAAGTTTGGCGTCCATTTCGGCTATTGTTTTTTCCAAAGCTTCCATTTTTTCTTCGCTCTGTGTTATTAGCTTTTTTGCTTTTCGGAGTTTTTTGTCAAATTCTTTGCGCTGAGCATACTCTAGCTTATTATTGCTAACACTAGGTTTTTCTTTTAGCTCTTTACGTTTTACTTCAAGTTGGCGGAGGTCGGCAAGGCGGCGTTTTTCAATAAATTCGGTAATATCGCCAAGGTGTTCTTTTATTCCATGATTACGAAATTCAAAAACCTTATTCGATAGTCCTTTAAGGAAATCTCTATCGTGAGAAACCAATATTAATGTGCCATCATATTTAAGCAGAGCTTGCTTTAAAATATCTTTGGATTGCATATCCAAGTGGTTTGTAGGCTCATCAAGTACTAGCAAATTCACAGGCTCAAGCAATAGCTTAGCAAGTGCCAAACGCGAACGCTCACCACCACTTAGCACCTTTACTTTTTTGTCGATATCCTCACCAGAGAATAAGAAGCTACCCAAAATTCCCTTTACCTGCTTGCGAATTTCGCCCACGGCTACATTATCAATTACTTCAAATACAGTATCGTTATCATCGAGTAATTCTGCTTGGTTTTGAGCGTAATATCCAACCTTTACATTATGCCCAAGTTTTAATTCGCCTTCAAAATCAATAAGTCCAAGTATGGATTTTGCAAGAGTAGATTTACCTTCACCATTTCGCCCAACAAAGGCTATAAATTCATTTCTAAGTATGGTAAGCTCAAGGTTTTTAAGCACATTCTTATCACCATAGCTTTTGCTATAGTTTTTTAGCTCTACACTTATTTTGCCTGATGATGGTGCTGGAGGAAATTTAAAGTGAATACTTTTTTTGTCAATCAAATCCAAGCCTTGTCGGTCAGTTTTTTCGAGTTGCTTAATTCTCGATTGTACCTGCTTGGCTTTGGTAGCTTTATAACGGAATTTCTCAATAAAATCCTCTATTTCTTTAATCTCTTTTTGTTGATTTTCGTAGCGGTTTTTCTGCTGATTCAATAACTCCTCGCGCTGCACCACATAGGTCGAATAATTGCATTTATAATCGTAAATTCTACCCTTGGTAATTTCTACCGTTCTATTGGTTACAGCGTCCAAAAAAGCCCTATCGTGCGAAACTAATACCACCGCTCCGTTATAGCTTTTTAGAAAATCCTCTAGCCACTGAATAGATTCAATATCAAGGTGGTTTGTAGGCTCATCCAGCAGAATTAAATCTGGAATTTGAAGAAGAATTTTTGCAAGCTCAATACGCATTTGCCATCCACCGCTAAGTGCCGACACCGCTTTGGTGAAATCTGATCTATCAAAGCCAAGTCCCATAAGTACTTTCTCGGTATTGCCTTCAATACTTTGACCATCGAGCATGGCATATTTATCATTAGCATCCTGCAGATCGTTTATCAATTTCAGATATTCGTTGCTTTCGTAATCGGTTCTATTTTCAAGCTCTTTGGTGATATTTGTAATTTTATCTTCAATGGCATGATGCTCCTCAAATGCAGTAAGAGTTTCGTCAAATACATTTAGTTTTGTGTTAACTTCAATATGCTGAGGTAGGTATCTAACACTTTTTTCGTTGGGGAAGTTTATTTGCCCTTCGCTAGGGTTTAGGTGACCTGATAGTAATTTCAATAATGTGGATTTGCCAGCACCATTCTTTCCAGTAAGGCCAATGCGGTCTTTCTGATTTATTAAGAATGAGATATTGCTAAATAAGTCAATTCCACTAAATCGTATTGTTAAATTATTGATACTATACATATTATCCTTTTGCTATTTGATTTTTTTATTAAGCATAGCAAATGATATCTACTATCATTTTGCTTAATTTAATTCTCTGCGAAAATACTAAAAATATGGTCAATTTTTTTAGCTACTTATTGCCAATAAAACTTATAAAATTGTTGAATTTGAAGTGGTGAAAAGCTAAAAAAACTTTTATTATATATAAAATGCAATTTTACTATCTTAGCCGACGTTTTCAATACAGAATAATTTTATAATATCAATGTCGAAACACGAAGATAACTTTACCAAAAGGCGCTTACAAACTTCCTATTTTACTTCGGTAATTAGCATTACATTAGTACTTTTTATTCTCGGTTTTTTTGGTCTTATCATGTTGCATTCCAATATGATAACCAAGCACGTAAAAGAGAATATTCAGATGAATGTATATATGAAAAAAAATGCCAAAGAGGCTCAGATATACCGTTTGAAAAAAGAACTTGATGCTGCCGATAATGTAAAATATACCACCTATATTTCTGCCGAAGAGGCAAAAAATATTTATAAGGAGGAAATTGGGGAAGATTTTATTGCTTTTCTTGATGGCGAAAACCCTCTTCATGCAAGTATTGAGATTCATTTATCGGAGGCTTATGCCAATGTAAATGAGCTTAAAAAATTATCTGATAAAATAAAGAAACGAAAGATAGTTGAAGACGTAAGATTTCACGAAAATTATGTTGAAGCTATCAATAAAAATATTGGAAGAATAACAGTGTTTTTCTTAATTGTAAGCGGAATGTTGTTGCTAATTTCCATAGTGCTAATCAGTAATACAATTCGCCTTTCGGTATATGCCAATAGGTTTATCATACGTAGTATGAGGCTTATAGGGGCTACTCAAGCATTTATTCGTAAGCCATTTATTTGGCGAGGAATTTTTCAAGGAATTATCAGTGCTCTTATTAGCATTGCACTACTAATTAGCATACTTTATAAGCTAAATCAATACTACCCTGATTTGGTTTCTACTGCTAATTTGGATTTATATTTAATGCTTTTCGGAGCAATATTATTA